>NZ_JBEHZD010000144.1:0-14869 GCF_040240285.1 Streptomyces sp. HSW2009
GGGGGGAGTGGCCGCGACCGATGCCCCGGCTCACCCGCTGCGGCGTGGGGGGCCTTGGGCGGGGTGCCCGGGGTGTGGGCGGGGGTGTCTGGGGGTGTCGGGGAGCGCCTGGGGTGTCTGGGGTGTGTCGATCGCCGTCCGGCGTCCGCCGCCCGTTGTTACGTGCCTGCCGGCGGGCGGGGCCGGCGTGTTCAGTGGTCCCCGGTGAGGTTGAGGAGGACGACCCCGCCGATGATCAGGGCGATCCCGAAGACCTTGGCCATGTTCGCCCGTTCCTCCATGAACATCATGCCGATGAGTGCGATCGCGGCGGTGCCGAGCCCGGACCAGATCGCGTACGCGATGCCCAACTCCATCTTCTTGAGCGCCTGCGCCAACAGGGTGAACGAAGCGATGTAGCAGACCGCCACGACCAAGCTCGGCAACAGCTTGGTCAACCCGTCGCTCAGCTTCAGGAACGAGGTGGCGGTGACCTCCGCGGTGATGGCACTGATCAGCAACACCCAGACCATGGCCGCCCCAATCTGTCGTTCGGTCAGGAGATTCGGTCAGAAGAGTCGTCATGTGCTCGTACCGGCCACCGCCGCGGGCGGGTCGACCACTTCGAACGGCCCGGCAGCGAACCGCGGAGACGATGCGGAGACGATGCCAGCCGAGGGCCTGCGAGGTAGTGCGCGTCGATCGGTGCCGTGCACCGCGCCTCCCCAGGGTGGTAGCCCGCGGGCCGTGGCGCGGGGTGAGTCTGGCGCGGGGTGAGTCTAGGGTCCCGGCGGGTCAGCCTGTGAGCGCGTCGCCTGCGTGCGAGTCGGGTGCCGTGGGGGTGTCGAAGGGGGGGCGTCGGTCGGGATAGGGGTGCGCAGACGGCGCGCCGACCGCGGCTTCCCCACCCAACGGCCTTGCGCGTACGGCCGGTTCGGCGCGGGGCGGCGGGACATCGAGCATCCGATCACCCGGTGCGGCTTCCTGTCCAGGGTGCCTTCGAGATGCAGTCAACTGGGACCGCGACCGCCCATCAAGTCGCGACACGTTCCCCTCGCGGATCACCCGCCCGGCGGCGCGGGTTGATGGTCACGTCAGTTCGGCGGGGCGGGCGGGCCGGCGCGGGAGGCGTGTGCGGGCCGAGAACTTCCGATGTCCATCCCGGCACCTGCTGATGACATTGCTCCGCCGACCGGAGTGATCAATGCAGAAATAGCCAGGTAATCGTCATCATCGGGGCAGTCGAGGCTTATGTGCGCCTGGAGAAAATGCTTGATCTGATGGCTGTTCGAGGAATACCCGCTGGTCAGGAAGGGAATTTTCCGGATCGTGTGAACGGTGGCCTACATGATCTACTAGGTGGACCGTTCTGGTGTTTTCAGACAGCGAGATGATCTTGATTCTGATGGTCTGGAAGAGCGCGTGATGGCGAAGTTCATCCGGTAGTGAAAGGGATTCCGGAAGTGCTGTGATAAGGCCCCGCGGGCGGTGTGGCGATGCGACGCTCCCGACCTCGGCGGGCCTCGGTAGATCTGGGTGAAAGGCGCCGCGGGATGCTCTCGTACGGCGTGCTGGGGGCAGCGGCCGGGGCGTCGCGTGGGCCTGTGCCTGTGGTGGGGGAGTCGTTCCGAAATGAGGGAGCGCCCGGCCGATTGGTGGAGGCGGAACGATGTGGCCGACACCCCTGGGGCTGGGGTGCGTAGCCGGAGCAGATCATGAAAACCGCTGGTCAACGGCGTAAGTACGGAAGGTGTGCGGCGCGACGAGTGAATCCTGCGCCAGGTGTGTCGCTCGAACGCCCGGGGTCCGGCCGGCGCTCCGGCAAGCGGGCCGGCAGATGGTCAGCCCACCCGGGGGAGCGGTGCGGTCGATCCGGCGCGGCTCGGTGGGGCGGGCGTGGCGTGCGGGCGTGTCGATCGCGTACGAGTGACCCGCTCCTCGCTCGTGGCGCCGGCAACGGAACGTAAAAGTTTCGCCTCCGCTTGTCGATCTTCGAGGAAACAGGAATTCCCGCTCGATGGGCCGGCCCATTTCCCTGCTAGATGCAGGGTCAGCACCCTGTCCGAAAAGCGCGGTCGGATCGCGGGAATGGGTACTTGATGGACTGTGCCGGTGGCCTGTTGCGGTGCGATCGATGCTGGGTACGCTCGCTGCCAGGTGATCCGCCGGGGAAAGATGTTGAGCCCGCAACGGGTCGAGGCTGCGCTGTTGCTGAAATCGCTCCTGGGTATCACGGACGGAGGCCCCTGCTGTGAGCGTTTCGCGGACGACGTTACCGGTGCTGTTCGAGGCGTGTGCTGAAGCGAGCCCTGGCGCGGTGGCGCTGCTCGTGGGAGACGACACGTACACCTACGCCGAGCTCAACTCCTCAGCCAATCGACTGGCCCGTGCCCTGGTGGCCCGCGGCATCGGACCCGAGGACTTCGTGGCGATCGCGCTGCCGCGTACCGAAGAGATGGTCGTGGCACTCCTCGCGGTGCTCAAGGCGGGCGCCGCCTACTTCGCGATCGACCCGCACCACCCGGCCGAACGGGTCGCGTTCATGGCCGCCGAGGTACGCCCCGCGCTGGCCCTGGGGGCCCCGGGCGCGGTCCCGGCCGGGCTCGCCGACGCCGACGTACCCACCGCGACCCTCGAAGAACTCGCCCGGGGCGCCGACGACACCGAAGGGCCCGCCGGCGACCTGCGCGACGCGGAGCGCAGCACACCGCTCCACGCCGACCACCCGATCTACGTCATCTACACCTCGGGCTCCACCGGCAGGCCCAAGGGCGTCGTCGTCACCCACGGCAACCTCGTCAACCTCCTCACCGACCTCGGTGAACGCCTCGACCTCAAGCCCGCCGACCGGATGCTGGCCACCTCGGTACTCGGCTTCGACATGTCCGGCGTGGAACTCTTCCTGCCGCTGGTCCGGGGCGCCGGCATCGTGCTCGCGCCGGCCGGGGCCAACCGGGAGCCGGCGACCGTGGCCGCGCTCCTGCGGCACGGCGTGACCCTCGCCCAGGGCACCCCGACCTGGTGGGGCATGCTCGTCGAACAGATCCCGGACAGCCTGCGCGGGCTGCGCATGCTGGTCGGCGGCGAGGCGCTGCCGCCCGCGGTCGCCACCGCGATGCTCGCCCTCGGCCGCGAGGTGGTGAACCTGTACGGGCCGACCGAGACCACCGTCTGGTCGACCATCGCACCGCTGCGCGAGGTCAGCGGACCGCCACCGATCGGGCGCCCGCTCGCCAACACCACGGTCCATGTGCTCGACGCCGACGGTGCCACCGTGGCACAGGGCGAGGTCGGCGAGCTGCACATCGCGGGCGCCGGCGTCGCGCGCGGCTATCTGAACCGGCCAGCGCTGACCGAGGAACGCTTCGTCACCAACCCGTTCGACCCGCGCGGCGGCCGGATGTACCGCACCGGCGACCTGGTGCGCGTGACGGCCGCCGGCGACCTGGAGTTCGTCGGCCGGGTCGACCGCCAGGTCAAGCTCCGCGGCCACCGCATCGAACTCGGCGAGGTGGAGAGCGCGGTCACCGACCACCCGCTGGTCGGCCAGGCCGCCGTCATGGTCCGCGAGGACCGGCCGGGCGACCACCAACTCGTGGCGTACGTGGTGCCGGCCGGCCAGGTCGAGTCCGAGGCGGCGGCCCGCGAGAAGGTCGAAGAGTGGCAGCAGGTGTACGACTCGGTCTACACCGGCGCCGAGACCGAGACCGCGCCGCCCCCGCTGGGCCAGGACTTCGGGGTCTGGAAGAGCAGCTATGACGGGCGACTGCTGCCGATGGAGCAGCTCACCGAGATCCAGGACGACACCGCGGAGCGGATCAGGGAGCTGCGGGCCCGCCGGGTCCTGGACATCGGGGTGGGCGCCGGGCTCACCCTCGCCCGGGTGGCGCCGAGCTGCGAGGCGTACTGGGGCACGGACTTCTCCGCCCCCGTCATCGAGAGCCTGCGCGCCCAGGTGGCCCGCGACGCCACCCTGGCCGACAAGGTCGAGCTGCGCTGTCAGCCGGCGGACGACCTCGACGGGCTGCCCAGGGACTTCTTCGACCTGGTCGTCATCAACTCCGTCATCCAGCACTTCCCGACCGTCGACTACCTGGTCCGCGTGCTGACCAACGCCCTGGAGCTCATCCGGCCCGGCGGTGTCGTCTTCGTCGGGGACGTCCGCCACCTCGGCCTGCTGCGCAGCCTGAAGACCGCCATCCAACTGCACCGCTTCGACGCCGGGGCGGACGCGGACGAGGTGCGGCGCAGCGTCGACCACGCGCTGGCGCTGGAGAAGGACCTCATGCTCCACCCCGAGTTCTTCCTCGCCCTCGTCGACCGGCTCGAACCGGCCGCCGCCGTGGACATCCGCCTCAAGCCCGGCCGGCACCACAACGAGTTCACCCGCTACCGGTACGACGTCGTCCTGCACAAGCGGTCCGGTCAGCCCCAGACCCTCGGCGAGCTGCCGGAACTGCGCTGGGGCGAACACGTCGACACCCTCGACCAGCTCAGCACCCGACTCGCGGAAGCCACCGGAACACCCCTGCGTGTCACCGGGATACCCAACGCGCGCATCATCAACGAGACGACCGCGGCCGAGCGCCTGGTGGCGGGCGCGGACCTGCCTGCGGTGCTGGCCGCCCTGCACGCCGGCGCGCGCGGTGTCGACCCCGACGAGCTGCGGCAACGCGCCGAACGGCGCGGCCACCGGGCACTGCTCACCTACTCCGGGGCGGCCGACGGCAGCTTCGACTGCGTCCTGGTCGCAGCCAGCGGACCGCACCTGCCGGTCCTCGCCGACCTCTACCGGCCGGCCAGCGCGGCAACCGCCCCGCTCACCGCGTACGCCAACGCCCCGATGGCGGTCAGCGCGGCCGGCCTGCCCACCGCGTCGCTGCGCAGCCACCTGGCCAAGACGCTGCCCGACTACATGGTCCCGGCCGCCTTCGTCCAGTTGGAGGAGCTGCCGCTGACCACCAACGGCAAGCTCGACCGGGCGGCGCTGCCGGCGCCCCGGCTGGCCACCGACGGAGCGGGGCGCGCCCCGGGCAACGCGACCGAGGAACTGCTGCGCGAACTGTTCAGCCACGTGCTCGGCGTGCCGCAGGTCGGCGTCGACGACGACTTCTTCGAGCTGTACGGCAACAGCATCCTCGCGGTCCGGCTGGCCAGCGAGGTCCGCCAGCGCACCGGCGTCGACCTGCCGGTCCACGAGATCTTCAGCCGACCGACCGTGGCCGCCCTCGCCGACCTGCTCACCCGACCGGACTCCGGCACGGAGCCCACCACGCGGGTGGACCTCGTCGCGGAGGCGTTCTTGGACCCGGACATCACGACCGCGAGCAGCCAACCGCTGGACGCGGACCGGGTCCGCACCCCGCGGCACGTCCTGCTCACCGGGGCGACCGGCTTCCTCGGCTCGTTCGTCCTGCGGGAACTGCTCGACCGCACCGACGCCCGTATCCACTGCCTGGTGCGCGCGGGCGACGACGCCGAGGCCACCGCCCGGGTGCACGCGAGCCTGCGCGGCTACGGTCTTGCCGCGGGCCTCGCCCCCGACCGCATCGTGGCCATCGCCGCCGACCTCGGCAAACCGCTGTGCGGGCTGACGGAACCGCAGTTCGACACGCTGGCCGAACAGGTCGATCTGGTGCTGCACAACGGCGCCCGGGTCAATCTGGTCGACGCGTACGACCGGCTGCGGGCGACCAACGTCGGCGGGACCCGGGAAGTGCTGCGGCTCGCGGCGCACCGCCGGGTCAAGCCGCTGCACTACGTCTCCGCGACCAGCGTGCTGATCGGAACGGGCGACAACCCGGAGCCGCTGGCGGAACACCGCAGGGTCGATCCCGATCAGATGCCCGGCGAGGGCTACGTGTGCACCAAGTGGGTGGCGGAGGAGATGCTGCGCATCGCGCGCGTGCGCGGCGTTCCCTCGGCGGTGTACCGCCCCGCGCAGATCGGCGGGCACACCGCTACCGGCGCGGTGGGTGGTGACGACGGCCTGTGGCACTACGTCAGGGCCTGTGTGGAGGTCGGCGCGGTGCCGGGCGCCGGCGCCGACTGGACGAAGGTCAACCTGGTGCCGGTCGACTACGTCGCCCGTGCCTACGTCCACCTCGCGCTGCGCCCGGAATCCATCGGCGGCGAGTTCAACCTCACCAGCACGCGGACCGTCCGGATCGACGCGATCGCCGACCGCCTCCGGGCGGCCGGCCACCGCCTCGATCCCGTGCCGTACGCGGAGTGGGTGCGCCGGCTGCACCAGCACGCCGAATCCGCCGCCGACGCCCCGGCGGATGCCGCGGCGCCCGCCCCCGCTTCCGGCGCCGGTGGCGCGGCCACGGGCCGGGTCAGCTCGGTGCAGGCGACGCTGGTCCTGGTCAGCGCGGCCGTCGAATCGCTCCAACTCGACGACTACCGCTACGACCAGCGCAACACCGCGCGCGCCCTGGCCACATCGGGCATCGACTGCCCCGAGATCGACGGTCCGCTGCTCGACCGGTACGTGAAGTACCTCATCGACTCCGGCTTCCTGCCCGCGCCCCACGCCGAGCGGGCGTCCTGACCGAAGTTCGCCCGGCGTGGGGCGACGCGTTCGAGGAGAAGTGATGGAACACCGGCACGTCGGAACCAGCGGCCTGATGGTCAGCGAGATCGCGTACGGCAACTGGCTCACCCACGGCCACCAGATCGACGAAACCACCGCGACCTCCTGCGTCCGGACGGCGCTCGATGTGGGCATCACCACCTTCGACACCGCCGACATGTACGCCGACACCCGCGCCGAAGAGGTACTGGGCCGGGCCCTTGCCGGGGAGCGGCGGGCCGGTCTTGAGATCTGCACCAAGGTGTACTGGCCGACCGGCCCCGGGCCCAACGACCGCGGTCTGTCCCGCAAACACATCCTGGACTCCATCGACGGATCGCTGCGTCGGCTGCGCACCGACTACGTGGACATCTACTGGGCGCACCAGTACGACGTGCAGACGCCCATCGAGGAGACGATGGAGGCGTTCTACGACGTGGTGCGGTCCGGCAAGGCCCGCTACATCGGGGTCTCCGAATGGCCCGCCGACGACATTCGCGTCGCACACCGGCTGGCCAGGGAACTGCGCATCCCCCTCATCGCCAACCAGCCGCAGTACTCCATGCTGTGGCGGGTCATCGAATCCGAGGTGGTCCCGGCCTGCGCCGAACTCGGCATCGGGCAGATCATCTGGTCGCCGATCGCCCAGGGCGTGCTGACCGGCAAGTACCTTCCCGGCGGTGTGCCGCCGGTGGGGTCGCGCGCTGCGGACGACGAGGGGCGCGACTGGGTGCGCCCCTTCCTGCGCGACGAGGTGCTGAGCCGGGTGCAGCGGCTGCGGCCGGTGGCCGATGCGGCCGGGCTCACGTTGGCGCAGCTCGCGGTGGCCTGGACGTTGCAGAACTCCCAGGTCGCCGCCGCGATCGTCGGGGCCTCCCACCCCAAACAACTCATCGAGAACAGCGCGGTCTCGGGCGTCGTCCTGGACGGCGAGTGGTGTGCGCAGATCGACGCCGTGCTCCAGCCGGTCATCGACCGCGACCCGGCCCGCACCGCCCGCCAGGACCCCCGCCCGTGACCCCGCCGCTGCCACGCCCCCTGCCGGTGTCGGCGATGGCGCCGTTGCCGAGGGTGGGGCCGCTGCCGCACGGTGGATGCGGTACGGGGCCGGCGCGCGCCACCCGTGGACGCGGGGCCGGCGGCACGGCCCGGGGATGGCCAGGCCCCGGGGGAAGCAGCAGCACAGCCAGCGGGAACGCCGTACCGCACCATCGAGATTTCGCTCGCCCGACTGCCGGAGGGGACGCCTGATGACCATGACCACACCGGCCGATTGGCCGCACGCGCCACTGCCGCTCGACGAATTGGAGAACGTGACGGGCCCGTTCGGGGAGTCGGCCATGCTCCCCGCGGCGGCCTACACCGCCCCCGAGGTGTTCGCCTGGGAACAGCGGCACCTGTTCGCCGGCACCTGGAGCTGCCTCGGCAGGGTGGACGACATCTTCACCGATGGCACCACCCAGCACGCCCGCCAGGTGGGCACCGTTCCCGTGCTGCTGACCAGGGACGGCGACCGCATCGCCGCCTTCGCCAACACCTGTCGGCACCGCGGCCACGAACTGCTGGCCGGCGGCACCTCGTCGACCAAGCGCGTGGTGCACTGCCCTTACCACGCCTGGACGTTCACCATGGACGGCGCGCTGCGCACCGCGCCCAGGTTCCCCGAACTGCCCACCGACCACGGGCTGATCGAGCTGCCGGCCGAGGTCTGGCACGGTTGGATCTTCGTCAACGCCAGCGCCGACGCCGCACCCTTCGCCGACTACCTGGGTTCGCTCGCGGGCTACGTCGCGCCGTACGCCCCCGAGCGGCTGAAGCTGGCCGCCAGCCGTGCGTACGAGGTGGCCGCGAACTGGAAGGTCATCGTCGAGAACTACCAGGAGTGCTACCACTGCCCGCACATCCACCCCGAGCTCAGCTACGTCGCCCCGCCCAACAGCGCCGAGTACTTCGCCGACGAACCCGGCGCCTGGGTCGGCGGCACCATGGACCTGGAAGAGGGCGCCCAGACCATGTCGATGGACGGGCGGGCCGGGGCGCCGATCCTGCCCGGCGTCGATCTGCGGAAGGTCTTCTACGCCGCGCTCGCCCCCAACCTGCTCATCTCGCTCCACCCCGACTACGTGCTGATCCATCAGCTCACCCCCACCTCTCCCGGGCACTCCAGGGTCGAGTGCTTCTGGTACACCCTGGACGGGGCGATCGAGGACAGCCCCGTGGACTTCTGGCACCGCATCAACGAACAGGACTGGTCGGCCTGCGAGTCCGTCCAACGCGGGCTCACCTCGCCGCACTACCGGCCCGGCCCCTTCGCCCCGATCGAGGACTCGGTGCACCGCTGGGTGGCCCTCATCGGTCGCGCCTACGGCGGCATGCAGCCGTGGAAGCGCCCGCCGGCCGAGGGGTGACCTCCAGCCCAGCCGTCCAGATCAGGGCCGGTCATCTCTCTCGCTCCCGATGACCAGCCCTGATCGGCGGCTGGCACGGCCCGGGGCGGCCCGGGCCGACAGGGGTCGGTACGGATCGACGAGGGTCGCCACGGGTCGGTAGGGATCGGCGCGGATTCATGCCGCGCCAGCACCACCCGCACGCGGGCACCACCCACACGGGCGCGCCGCCGTTGCCCGGATTCGGGGCCGGGCAGCCGCGCCGCGCACGCACCGCGGCGGTAGGGGTTCCGGGTGCGGCCGGGGTGGGGGCGAGGGTGAGTCGCCCGGCCGCCCTCCCTTTCCGCCCGGCCGTGCCCCTGCCCGCCCGGCCGATTCCCTCCCCGTCAGGCCGGGTCCGACGACGGGAGCGCGGCTATCTCCTCCAGCGACATGTCGAGCTGTTGATGGAGGAAGCGCACGATCGTCCAGTGGGGGATGGCCTCCTCGTCGAAGGGGCCGAACTCCTGGCAGTAGAGCGGAATCCAGCGCAGCGCCTCTTCCACGGCCTGCTCCCGGCCGGGCTCGCGCTGGTAGGTGTCGTAGCCGACGCTGCGGTGGTGGATGAAGAACCGTCCGGGCAACCGCTCCTCGCACAGCGCGCGGTACTCGCGGGTCTGGAGGATGAGGTAGTGCCAGATCTCGTCGATGTCCTGCTCGACGGGGAGGAACAGCCCGCTGAGTCGCTCGCGGTGCTGGGAGACCAGGTAGAGGTAGCGCAGGCACTCGGTGACCTGGCGCTCCACCAGGCGTCGTGGATGCCTGCCCGATTCGGTGAAGTGCGCCACCACCTCGGCGTACAGCTCCTGGCCGAGCAACTGCCGCAGGCCGTCGGCGGACGGTGCGGCGGTTGGCGTGCTGGTTCGCGCGGTGGATAAGGGGTGCTGGGTGGTCATGGTTCTCCCCTGTGGAGGGACGGGTGTGCCGGGGCCGAGTCAGTCCTTGGCCAGCCAGGCGTACTTGCCGGAGGCGCCGATGGGCAGATGGCTGCCGTGCGCTATCTGGCAGCGGCGGCCGATCAGTTCGCCCACGGCGGTCGCCAGGGCGTCGGCCTGCGGTGCGTCGAGGGCCCGGCCGTCGAAGGTGGTGAACCGCAGCCTGGCCGACCGGTCGTCCCCTACCTGGAGCTGGTGCAGGAAGACGCCCGGGGCAGTGGCGCTGATGCACTGGTCCAGGTCGCCCTGGGCGATGGGCTCCGCGGAGTCGGCCGCCGCACCAGGTGTGAGCAACTCCTTCTCCCGGCCGCAGAAACGGGTGATGCGGCTCGGATCGGGTGAGCCGTCCGCGGTACGGACGCAGTCTCCGGAGCGGTAGCGGATCAGCGGCATGTACGGGTTGCGCACGCTCGACACGATGAGGCCGAAGAGCTGGCTGCCCGGGGCGACTGGGTGCAATTCGACGCTCATCTGGTCGAGGTAGGGGTGGTACCGGCCCTGGCGGTCGCTGTAGTAGAGGTAGCCGAGCTCGGTGCTGCCGAACAGGTCGATGATCGGGCAGGCGAAGTGCTCGTGCAGGAAGCGGCGGACGTTCCCCGGGGTGTACTCGTAGGCGTGCACGATGCTGGCGGGGTGCGGGAACTCCTCCCACAGCCCCCACTGCCGGGCCTTGAGCACCAGGTGTGCCAGGTGGTAGCTGGAGCAGTCCAGGTGATAGTCGCCCTCCGGGTGGGTCCGGCGGGTCTCCTCGATCTCGTTGAGCATGCGGATGACGTCCGCGCGCTGCCACCGTGCCGGATCGAGGGTGAGGTTGACGTACACCGTGCGGCTGTCCAGCCGCCGGTCGGCCAGGTCGGGCAGCGGGTCGGGCTGCCCGCCGCGCTTGCGCGCATTGACCCGTGCGACGTGCTCGGTGGCCAGCACCGTGGTGAGCGAGACGCGCTGGCAGCCCTGCTCCCAGGTGACGGCGATGTCGGGGTGCTCGCTCCACAGCCGGTAGTAGGAGTGGAGCAGGAAGTACGGGGGCCGGATGATCTGCATGCGGGCGTGATGGGTGCCGGTGGACAGCACGTACTCCGCATCGCCGGACCGCAGGGCGGCGGCGAGCCTGGGCGTCATCCAGTTGTCCGGGAAGCCGCGTGCGATCTCGGGCTTGTCGAGCACGGGGAAGTGTCCCTGCTCGATCGATGTGCGGTAGATCGGAATGTCCTTGACCTGGGCGACGACCTCGGCCGTCGGCTGACCCTGCATGCGATGGGCACCCTTGTGTGCGCTAGGCGGCGGAGACCCTGGAACGGGCCCGGGTGATGGATGGCGCGGGGGGAGATGGGCCGGGGGGGTGTGCGGCACACACCCCGACCCACTCCGCCAGTTCAGTCAGCGGCCGTTCAGGATATGCAGCCGGACTTCGCGGTCGCGCTGATGCAGCCGGACTTGGGGGCCGCGCTGATGCACCCGTCCTTCGCGGCGGTGCCCGCCGAATTGGCGGCGACCCAACGCTGCCAGACGTCGTCCTGTGCCATCTTCTTGATCAACTTTTCCATCGTGGACCTCCGAGAAAGGTGACCTACGGGGTGGATGATCACGCAAGGTCTTGCGTCATCCGACAGTAAAGTGATTACCAAGTGAGTGTCAAGGGTAGGCAAAAAACGAAGGTCGGGTCGGGACGGCGAAACGGGGGTGGGGCGAGTGTCTTCCAGCGGAGCTGGCGCCGTGGGCGTGGTCCGCCAGGTGCTCAAAGGCCGCGAGGGTCAGACTCCCCAGCCGCCCGGCACGGTAAGCGGACGGACGGGCCCAAGATTTTTCCGCGGCGATGTCGATCGGGCCGCTCCCCGATCGTCGTCTAGATGAGTGAGTCCGATGTCTTCAGTGGTCGTAGGCGATCAGTGATCGTTTGGTTGGGGCGTTGGTGGTCCAGTTGTGCCAGATGGCGGTGGCGAGGGCGAGGAGTCGTTGTCCGGTGCGGGCGAAGACTGCGGCCGGGGTTCTGCCGCCGTGGTGTTCGAGGCTGAGCTGGCCTTTGAGGGTGTCGATGACGGCTTCGATCCATTGCCGGACCCGGGCGATCTTGCCGTGCCGGGCTGGTTCGTCCTTGCGGTCCGGCCGCACGAGATGGGCTCCGAGGCGCTCGCTGACGAAGGTCTCGAACTCCTTCCCGGCGAAGCCCTTGTCCGCCAGGATCACCTGTCCCTGGTGGACAAGGTGGCGGTCGCGTTCCAGCAGCGCGGCCATCACCTCCCGTTCGCCGATCTTGGGGTTGGCCAGGCACCAGGTGACGGGCATGCCCTCTGTGGTGGTGACCAGGTAGAGGCGGAATCCCCAGAAGAAGCGGGAGTGGCTGCGGCAGTAGCCGTAGCCACAGTGCCCGGCCAGGTCGGAGCGTTTGACGGTCTCGCGGGAGGCCGCGCAGGGCAGTGGGGTGGAGTCGATCAGCCGCAGGTCCTCGTGCCAGGTCGGGACCTGCCGGGCCAGTGCCTCGATTACGCGGCTGATCAGCGGACCTGCGGCGTTGAGGCGCTTGTTGTAGGCGGACTGCTGGGGCAGGTAGTGGAAGAGGTGCCCCAGCCGGGCGTGTGCGAAGCGGATCCAGTGCCGGGCCGAGGGGAAGCCGAGCAGGGCTTGGGCGACGGCCAGGCACAGCAGTTCGGCGTCCGTCAGTTTCGGGGGTCGCCCGATCCTGCGACAAGGCGCCACGTGGTCGTCGATGAACACGTACAGTGCCGTCAGAAGGGCGTCCAGGTTTGTCTTCACACACTGACCAACGGGCGCCCTTCGCCATGGTCGCGACCAGCACAGACATCGGACTCATTCATCTAGATGTACGGCGACCCGCCGGACACCACGACAGTCCCACCGCACGGGAGTGACCATGAAGTACATGCTGCTGATCAACGCCGGCTCCATCGACCAGGACGGTGGGGCCGCCGAGTGCACCGTCGAGGAGTGGATGGCGTACGACAAGGAGGTGCACGACGCCGGGATCTTCGTCTCGGGGGAGTCGCTGGCCGACCTGGTCACCGCCACCACGGTGCACGTCGACGAGGCGGGCAAGCGCACCGTCACGGACGGTCCGTATGCGGAGGCGCGTGAGGTGCTCGGGGGTTTCTACGTCATCGACGTGCCCGACCTGGACGTCGCGCTGGACTGGGCCGCCCGCTGTCCCGGCGCCCGGGGCAGCGGCTCGATGGTCGTGCGCCCGATCGCCGACTTCGGGGCCTGAGCCATGGGAGACGAGCAGCGGGCCGCGCGCGGCACCCCGCCCGACGGGCCCGAACCGTCCCCTGCGCGCGCGTCCGTCGAAGCGGTGTTCCGGGAAGAGCGCGGCCGGCTGCTCGCCTCCCTCGTCCGCCGGTTCGGCGATCTCGACCTGGCCGAGGAGGTCACCTCCGAGGCCGTCGAAGCGGCGCTGGTGCGCTGGCCCGTCGACGGCGTCCCGGACCGGCCCGGGGCCTGGCTGCTGACCACGGCCCGGCGCCGGGCCGTCGACCGGCTGCGCCGCGACCAGGCGTACGCGGCCCGGCTCGCCGTGATGCAGGTGGAGGCCGACCGCTCCGATCCGGCCCCGGCAGCCGACGCCGAAGGGGAGTTGCCCGACGAGCGGTTGCAGATGTTCTTCACCTGCGCCCACCCCGCGCTCGCGGCCGACGACCGCATCGCGCTGACCCTGCGCTGCCTGGCCGGACTGTCCACGCCCGAGGTGGCACGGGCCTTCCTGGTCCCGCCGGCGACGATGGCCCAGCGCATCGTGCGGGCCAAGAAGAAGATCCGTGAGGCTCGCATCCCGTTCCGGGTGCCCGGCGCGGACGAGCTGCCCGAGCGGCTGCCCGGGGTGCTCCAGGTGGTGTATTCGGTCTTCACCGAGGGGTACGCGGCCAGCTCGGGCGCGCACCTCCAGCGGTGGGACCTGGCGACCGAAGCCCTCCGGCTGGCCCGCATTCTGCGCCGGCTGCTGCCGGCGGAGCGTGAGGTCGCGGGGCTGCTCGCGCTGATGCTGCTGGTCCATGCGCGGCGCGCGGCACGTACGGGCCCGGGCGGCGACATCGTCCTCCTCGAAGACCAGGACCGCGCCCGCTGGGACCGCCCGATGATCGAGGAGGGCAGCGCGCTGGTGGTGACGGCCCTTGCCGGCGGGCCACCGGGACCGTACGGGGTGCAGGCCGCCATCGCCGCCCTGCACGCCGAGGCCCCCGACCTGACCAGTACGGACTGGCCGCAGGTGGCGGCGCTCTACGAGGTGCTGCTCGCGCTCACACCCTCCCCCGTGGTCGCCCTCAACCGGGCGGTGGCGGTGGCGATGCGCGACGGCCCGCAGGCGGGCCTGACCCTCCTGGACGACCTGGCGGGGGAGCGGCAGCTTCGCGGATACCACCCCTACCCGACCGCCCGCGGCGACCTGTTGCAGCGCCTCGGCCGGCTGCCCGAGGCCGCCGCTGCCTACCGGGAGGCCCTGGCCCTGGCCGGCACCGAACCCGAGCGCGCCCATCTGCGGCGCAGGCTGACGGAGGTCACGGAGGTCACCGCGCCCGGAACCGAGCCGCGCCCGTGAACCCGCGGCGGGGGAGCTGGACACGGCGGACACCGGCCGGCGGCGGTGGGGCCCCGCAGCTCTGGCCGCATGGCCAACGCCCTGGTCACACGCTTGGCGACGGCGCGTTAGCGGCGCGCCAGCCGAACGTGAGAGGCGGGGGCGAAACTGGGCAGACCGTATTGACCACGGCACGTCGGGAGCCCTCCCCGCCCCCTGCCGTCCCGCCCGTCCGCGCCCGGCCCGCCCGGTGCCCGGCCGGGGGCCTGGCGGCCCCGCCCCCGTGGGCCGCCGAGCACCCCGGCGCGCACCGTGCGGGCGGCCGGGCGCCCCGGCCGGCCAAGGCGCGGGCGGGGGGCGCCCACCACGCGGCGCGGGGGATGGCGTTGGTGACCCGGGGCCTCATGGAACGCCGGACGGTTATCAGCGG
>NZ_JBEHZD010000145.1:0-14804 GCF_040240285.1 Streptomyces sp. HSW2009
GGAGTGGGCAACGCACGGGGCACGGGGCACGGGGCACGGGGCACGGGGCACGGGGCACGGGGCACGGGGCACGGGGCCGGGTGCGGAGCGCGGTGCCGCGGCGCCTTGCGCGCGAGGTGCGGAGTACGGGGCACGGGGCGGGCGGCGCAGCCTCGCGCGTGGGGTTGCGGGGTGCAGCGCCATGGCCTGTTCTGTGGCGCGGAGCGTGGGGTGAGGGCGTCGGGCGCGGGGCGGGCTTGGAAGCCGGGTGGTCCCCTTGCTGTCCGGGCGCAGGGGCGGGGCAGGCTTGCGGCTCTCGGCGCGGTACGGGGCACGTACGGTACGGAACCTTGGGCCGGGTATGGGGGGCGCTGCGGCAGCGTTCGCAGGCTTCGTACGGGCCGTGTGCGGTGCTGCACGGAGCATGGGGGGTGAGGCCCCACGGGGCGGGACGGAGCCCTGGCCGTCGGGCTGCGGCAAGCTCCCGCCGGAGCACGGAGCACGGAGCACGGAGCACGGAGCACGGAGCACGGAGCACGGAGCACGGAGCACGGAGTGCTGCGGGGCCGGGTGGGGAGCGTGGAGCCTCGCGCGCGAGGTGCGGAGCACGGGGCGCCGTGATTCGTCTCGTGGGGCGGGGCATGGAGTGCGGGCTTCCGTTGCTGTACGGGGCGAGGTTGGTCGGGGCGTGGGTGGGTGATGCCGGGCCCGGGCCATGGGCATGGCAGTCTTAGACCTGCGTCATTTGACAGACAAGAGTTCGGGCGAGGAGCGGGCACAGTGCAACGCTGGCGTGGCTTGGAGGACATCCCCGAGGCTGCATTTTTCGGGCCTGGGGGACGCAGCGTCGTGACCATCGGCTCGTACGACGGTGTGCACCGCGGGCACCAGTTGATCATCGGCAGGGCCGTGCGGCGGGCGCGAGAGCTGGGTGTCCCGGCGGTCGTGGTGACCTTCGACCCGCACCCGAGCGAGGTGGTGCGCCCCGGTAGCCATCCGCCGCTGCTGGCCCCGCACCACCGGCGCGCCGAACTGATGGCGGAACTGGGCGTGGACGCGGTGCTGATCCTGCCGTTCACCAAGGAGTTCTCGCAGTTGCCGCCGAGCGAGTTCGTGGTGAAGGTGCTCGTCGACAAGTTGCGCGCCCAGGTGGTCGTCGAGGGGCCCAACTTCCGTTTCGGGCACAAGGCCGCCGGCAACGTGGAGACCCTGCGCGAGCTCGGGCGGACGTACGACTACGAGGTCGAGATCGTCGACCTCTACGAACGGGGCGCGGCGGGCGGCGGCGAGCCGTTCTCCTCGACCCTGACCCGCAAGCTGGTGGCCGACGGCGATGTGGCGGGCGCGATGGAGGTCCTGGGCCGCCCGCACCGGGTGGAGGGCGTCGTCGTACGGGGCGCACAGCGTGGGCGCGAACTCGGTTACCCCACCGCGAACCTGGAAACCCTCCCGCACACTGCGATCCCCACCGACGGCGTCTATGCGGGCTGGCTCACGGCAGACGGCGAAGTCATGCCCGCGGCCATCTCGGTGGGTACGAACCCCCAGTTCGACGGCACGGAGCGGACGGTGGAGGCGTACGCCATCGACCGGGTGGGGCTGGACCTGTACGGGCTGCACGTCGCGGTCGACTTCCTGGCGTTCCTACGCGGGCAGGAGAAGTTCGACTCCGTCGAGGCGCTGCTTGAGCGCATGGCCATCGACGTGAAGCGGGCGCGGGAACTGGTGGAAGCACACGACGGCGGCCAGCAGCCGTAGCGATCCGGCGCCTCGTTCCCACTCATGGCCTGCTGCTCCGTTCACCTCGGCGCGCGCTCCCAGCCGGTCGCCCCGTACGTCGGTCGCCCACCGGGCCCCGTACGCCGCAGCCGGCCTGCTCCCCGGCCCCGTGTCCTGCTCTGCTCCGCGCCGTTCACAGCGCCGCCGGAGCCCTTCTGCGGGCTCTACCCAGCCGGCCCGTGAGCCCCAGCCGCTCTGTGTGCCCCGTGCACGGTGCCTGTTCCGGTAGCGGATGCCGGCAGCCGGGGCTTCGCACGGTTGACGGTCGCCGGGTTGTCGCACGGCGGGTGATAGTCGGTGGAGAGCCGGCTGCAACGGGGCCCCGGGTCGCAGAGGACACGGGGCGGCGTGCGCTCCGTGGCGCGCGGACGGCGCGCCGGCTGCTGCCGGAGCGCGCTGCACCGCGGGCGCGCTGTTGCCGAGTCACCCACACACGAGGGGCGGGGTGCGCACCGTGGCATAACCCACGGTGCGAACCCCGCCCCTTCGTTCGTCGGTCGGTTACTGCTGTGGCGGCACAGGGGGCTGTGGCCACCCGGCCTGTTGCGTGTTCTGCTGCTGCTCCTGGTTGACCTGCTGGTACGGCCCGGGCTGGCCGGCCTGCGGATAGCCGTAACCCGGTGGGGCCGGTGGTGCCTGTGGCGTCGCGGCCTGTTGCGGATCGACCGCCGCCTGCGGGTGGCCCGGCTGTGCCCCGTACGCACCCGGCTGGCCCGGCTGGGGAGCCGGCTGCTGCCAGCCCTGTCCCGGCTGCGGCGCCTGGCCCTGGTACGCCGGTGGCACCGCCCCCTGCCCTTGGCCCGGCTGCTGCCCGGCGGCGTCGTACGGAGCAGCGGGGTGCGGGTATCCCGGCGCCTGGGGCTGCGCCGGTGCCTGCTGCTGGCCCGCGTATCCCGCGCCCTGGTGGCCCGGCATGGGAGGAGCCAGGTGCGGCGGCTGCGCGGCGCTGCCGTCCGTCGTCCACAGGCCCTGTTCCTGCTGGGCTCGTGAGAAGTCCTCGGCGACCAGCGCGGACAGGTGGAAGTACGCCTCGCGGGTCTTGGGTCGCATCATCGTGAGGTCCACCTCGGCGCCCGCTGCCAGGTGCTCGTCGAAGGGCACCACGACCACGCCGCGGCAGCGCGTCTCGAAGTGCGACACGATGTCCTCGACCTTGATCATCTTCCCGGTCTCGCGTACCCCGGAGATGACGGTGATGCTGCGCGAGACGAGATCGGCGTAACCGTGTGCCGAGAGCCAGTCCAGCGTGGTGCTCGCGCTGCTCGCCCCGTCCACCGACGGGGTGGAGATGATGATGAGCTGGTGCGCGAGGTCGAGCACGCCGCGCATGGCGCTGTAGAGCAGGCCGGTGCCGGAGTCGGTGAGGATGATCGGGTACTGCTTGCCGAGCACGTCGATGACGCGCCGGTAGTCCTCGTCGTTGAAGGTCGTCGAGACGGCCGGGTCCACGTCGTTGGCGAGGATCTCCAGGCCGGACGGCGCTTGCGAGGTGAACCGCCTGATGTCCATGTAGCTGTTGAGGTACGGGATCGCCGTGACCAGGTCGCGGATGGTCGCACCGGTCTCGCGCCGGACCCGACGGCCGAGCGTTCCGGCGTCCGGGTTGGCGTCGATGGCGATGACCTTGTCCTGCCGCTCCGTGGCGAGCGTCGCCCCGAGCGCCGTGGTCGTCGTGGTCTTGCCCACGCCGCCCTTGAGGCTGATCACCGCGATCCGGTAGCAGGACAGCACGGGCGTACGGATCAGCTCCAACTTCCGCTGCCGCTCGGCCTCTTCCTTCTTGCCGCCCAGCTTGAACCGCGAAGCCGCGCCGCCCTGCTTCTTCGGCTTCTGCTTGGTGCGCAGCAGCCGGTCGGAGGAGAGCTCGACCGCGGCGGTGTAACCCAGCGGCGCGCCGGCCCCGTGCCCCGCCCGCGCGCGCGGATCGGCGTGCGCCGTGGGCCACTCCCCGGAGCGCGGGTCCACGGGTGCGGCGCCGTGCGGCTGCGCACCGGCGGCACCCTGCGCGGGTACGGCCCCTTGCTCCGGTACGCCGCTCTGCCCCGGTACGGCGCCCTGGGCCGGGTACGGGCCGGGCGTGCCGTTCTGCGGCTGCTGACCGGCGTGCCAGGACGCTTCCTGCTGCCCTGGGGCGACGGCCTGGGGTGCACCTGCCTGCGGGAAGCCGTAGCCGCCCTGCGGGTCTGTACCCGGGACCCCGGCCGCTGCCGCGCCGGCCGCACTCGGCTGGGGGAATCCGTACCCGGCGGCCGGCTGCCCTGTCGGCCCCGGCTGGCCGGTCACGGGGGGCTGCGGGTTGCCCGGAGCCGGCTGCGGCGGTTCCGCCCCGCTCGCGCCGGCCGTCACACCTGGAGCCGGCAGGGGATAGCCGTAGCCCGCTGGCGCCCCTTGCGGGGCCGCTGCCGCCGGCTGCTGGTACGCCGCGGGCGCGGCTGCGGGCGTGCCGCCAGGCTGTGGGAACCCGTAGCTGCCGGGCTGGCCGGCCGCACCGGCGTCGAGGGCCGGTGCCTGGTGCGCGCCCGCCATCGGCACGGCACCAGGCTGCGCCCCGGACGGGGCGGCGCCGGGCGCCGGGGCCGCCGTGCCGGGCGCCCCCTGCTGCGGATAGCCGTAACTGCCGTGCTGTACCCCCGGCTGGGGCGCCTGGTGCTGAAGTCCCGGCGTGGCCGCGGGGCCCTGCTGGGCCGGCGCCTGCGGGGCGGGCAGAGTCCACGCCCCGCCCTGTTCGGCCGCGGGCGCACTGCTGGGCGCCGGCGGTCCCGCGGTGGCCCCGTCCGGCGTGTTCGCCCCCTGCGCCGCGGCCCCGTATGCGGGCTGCGCCGCTCCGCCCTGCTGCGCGCTCCAGGGCGCGGCGGTGGGCGACGGAGCGGCAGGGGCGTCGGGCGCTCCAGGCACGGGGCCAGGAGCCACGGGGGCCGGTGCGGCGAGTTCGAAGCTGGGCGGCAGCGGGGGCAGCCCGGCCTGTGGCGCCGCTGGCGGTGGCCACGCCGCTGCGGGCTGGTCGGCCGATGCGTACGGCGGCGCGGCCGGCGCAGCGCCCTGCTGGGCGGCGGCCTGGGACTGGGCGCCGCCCGGTACGGACGCGCCGTCAGCCGACTCGGCCGCGGCTCCGTCGCTGCGCAGGGCCGCGGCGGAGAACCGCAGGGTGCCCGGGCCGCCGGCGGTCCCTGAGACCGGCGTTCCGTCCTCCGCAGTGACGGTCGTCGGTGCGCTGGACGCCGCCGCGGGCTCGGCTCCACCGCCCGGCGCCCCGGTCGGGCCGCTACCCGGCTGGTCGGCATCGTCCCGTGCGGCCAGCTCCGCCATGTCCTTGTTCAGTGACGCGGTGGAGAACCGCACCGTGGAAGGGCTCCGTACGGCCCCTTCGCCGTCTCCGGCGTCGGCCCCGGCGGTGGCAACCGGCTGTGCAGCATCCGAACCAGCGGCACCCGAACCGTCGGGCCCACCGACAGCAGGCCGCGCCAAGCCCACCGCTGGAGCGGCGTCGTCGGACCCCGGTACGGCTACGCCGCCCGCCGCGGCCGTACCACTGGCCGCGTCCGCAGAGTGAGTCGTTGCGGAACCAGAAGTGGAAGGCGCGTACGAGGAATCACCTGTGGCATTAACGGGGTCGGCTTCGTGTGTCGGTGCGCCGGTGTCACCGGCTTCCGCACCGGGCCCCTCCGTAGCCGTACCCGAGGCGCCTTCTGGCGCCCCGTCCGAGCCTTCTGGCTTCGCTGCGGAACCATCTGCTGCAGCACCAGGCACGCCTCCCGGAGCGCCGTCCGGTGCGCCGCCACCCGCGTCGGAGTGCGCCGTACCAGCATGCGAAGCGGAACCAGAACCGGAGTTCACGTCCCCGCCCTCCGTCGGAGATCCGGCCGAGTTCGTCGACGGTGCGGCCGGATCGTGTGTGGGGGCCACCGCGGGCGGTGCCCACGAGGACTGGTAGGTGTCCGGTGCGGGCAGCCCGGGCACCGCGACGGGGCTGCCGGGCGGCGGCGGAGGCGTCACGGCTGCGCCGGCCGCGCCGTCGTACCCACCGCTGGCCGGCGGCGTCGTGGGCGCCGGCGGGATGGCGGGCCACGGCGCGGAAGACACCGAACCCGTCGGCGCGGGCGGCGGCGGGGTGGACGAGGCGAAGGCGGAGGAAGGCGACGAAGAGGACGAGGGTGAGGATGACGCAGCGTTCTGCGTGTACCAGGCGGGCGGGGTGTAGTCGATGGTGAATTCGCCCGTGTGCTCGGTATCCGCGTCGGACTGATCGTCGCCCGGGTTGGTTCCGCCCGTGCGGATCTCGTCCCGCTCGCTGCTCACAATGCCTCCTGCTGGTGTGGTCGAGCGCTCATGTGCTCATCCGGCGGGCCGACCGTTCCCGACCGTTCCCGTCGTGCGGTCGCTCGGCTTCCCCCATGGTGACGCGGAGCCACCACGATCGGGTTCTCCGCACTCCACACCAAGACTAATCACCATGCCCGCAACAACGTCAGGCCCGCCCCCTGACCTCCGTCTTCCCGGCGAAGGCGGGGGCACACCACGACGAGCCGCCCTTGTGCACCGGCGCGTTGGCCGGGCCCACCCGCCGCCCCGCCCGCCCCCGCGCGCGTCAGTCCACGCGGCGCGGAGCACCCAGCAGAGCCGTCTCGATGTCGGTGGCCCGTATCGAGACGTACTGCCGGAAACCTCGCGTACACCACAGGGTTACGTCATCGGGCAGTGAGGACAGCGCCTCCACGTCTGCATCGGGCAGTGCCAACACTCGCCCCACCGTGGCCGCCTCATCAGGCGAAACCCGTTGAATACCCACCAGATCGGCATGCTCAAGGAGGCGTGGTGCGACCTGGCTGACGTACGGCAGCAGCGTCAGGACCGACTGCCAGGGAGCCGACGCCACCCGGCCGCGGGGCGGGCGCATGCCGCAGTCGCGCACCCCCAGCACCGGGCCGCGGACCGACGGGCCCTGCGGAGCCACCCGGCCCACCTCGTGCGTCACCATGCAGGGATGGCCGCCGCCCGCCGCCTGCACCAGCGACGCCCAGGCCGGCGCACGGCCCGTCTCCGCGGCCACTCGCAGGCCCGCCCCCGCCGCGCGCAGCGCGAGGACCTGCGCGGTCCACAGGCCACCGACGAGAACGACGTCGTACGGGGCCGGCCGGCTGAGGCCGAGCGTGACGGGACGCTGCTGCTGGTCGGCCCCGATCACCACGCCGTCATCGCCGATCGGCAGCGACAGCGCGGCCAACTCCGACCCGCGCACCGCGTGCCGGCCCCGGCGCGGGCCGATCAGCCCGAAGCCGAACACGGCCCGCGCCCCGCGCCGTGACCCCGCCGTCGCCCCGTCGCCCAGCGAGCCGTCCGCCGCACCAGGAGCCGGCGGCGTCGGTGCCCCCTGCCGGTGGGCACCCCGGCCGCGCCCCACCGTGCCCCGGCGGTCGGCCCTGCCCGGAGCGCCCCCCGCGCCTGACGCGCGCGTAGCGGGTGGTGTCGATGCGCCGTCCGAAATGCCGGTCCTGCGCGTGGTGTTCGGGGCGCCGGCACCTGCCCCGACCGTCCTCGCCCGGTGGCCGGCGATCCCCTGCGGGGCGCCCGCGGGGCCCAACGGCGGCGTACTCATCAGCGGGTCCCCCCAAGTGGCAAGGTGGCCAGCACACCGGGCACCTGTTCACGGTCGAGTCGGACGAGGCCGGCCTCGGCTTCCCGCGCCGTACGTTCCAACATCCGCCGGGCTCCGACCAGTTCGTCGTCGCTGCGCCCCGTGATCCGCACGTGGCCGCTCAGAGCCACATCCCGGCCCCCGTCGCGGGCGAGTGTCAGGCTGAACGTCGTCGCCAGCACCGGCACGGCCGTCAGCCGCGTCACCAGACGGGGCAACGGCGTCGCGCTCGCCCCCAACTGGGGCCAACGCCCCACCCAGTACGAGGTGTGCCGACGGTCATCACAACGCCACGTGCGCGAGGTCTCCACGGTGCGCCGCGCGGCTACGCCCGTCGCATCGCCCGTTCCGGCGGCGATCGGATTGGCACAGGCGGCGGTGGCCACGGCCGCGACCAGCTCCGTTTCGGAGAGCACGGTCGCCCGGAAGCCGGCCCCCGCCAGCCGGCTGGCCAACTGGTCGGCGGCGCGCAGCAGACAGCGCTGGGCGCCGTCCACGCCGCCGCCCCTGGCCGCCACCGCCTCCGGACACAGTTCCGGGTCGAGCTTCAGCGCCACCCACGTCATGCGCAGCGCGGGCGCGCCCAACGGGGCGAGCAACGGGCCGTAGTTCCGGGCCGCCGCCGACTGCTCCGGCAGGTGCGGCGCCGGGGCGGGCTGCGTGTGCTGCACCACCTGGGCGGACTCCAGTCGTATGTCATCCACCTCCAGCCCCGCGCCGACCAGGGCCAGCGGCAGCGAGCGCTCCCCGCCGAGCGGGCGCGGCCCGTGATCCGCGGCCTCGACCCGCAGCACCGCGGTCAGGAACGTGCCGTCGCCGATCATGCCGACGTCACGCCGTGAACGGCCGGCGAAGGAGTACGTACGCAGGGCCGGCTCGCACTCAAGGACCGGGGCCAATCCGGGGTCGGTACCCGCGGGCACGCGCGTGGAGGCAGCACGCCGCAGGCGCCGCCGCAGCGCGAGTACGGTCCCCAACCACTCAGGCAGCGAACGCCGGCGCCGGCGCACCAGCGCGACCAGCACCAACAGCGCCGCCACGCCCGCAGCCGGAGCGAGCAACAGCCGATCGACGACCCAGGCGACCACCAACACGGCGGCGGCCACTTCGATGAGCACGAGCTGGCGCACCGGGAAGGCGCCGGAGCCACCGGACCTGGCGGCCCTCCGCGGTGCCGCCGTCGCCCCTGCGCGCGCCCGGCCACCCGCGCCCGGCCCGCGTCCCCCCGCGGGGGCGCCTCCGACCCGAGATGCCCCACCGGTGAGCGCCGCCCCCGTCATCGCGCGCCGCCCCGCTGTCGGCCCAACTCTGCGCGCGGGGAAGCGTCGTGTCCGCCTCGCTCGGCGGCCACGCGGCGGGATCGATTCAACTCCGAGCCGGTGGTCCCCGCCCCGGGCTGCCCCTCCGCCCCGCGCGCACCCCGCGCGTACGGGCCGTGCTCCCGGTGCACGGATAAGCCCACCCGGGCCATGCGAGTCATGTCGTCCGCCCCTCACGTCGCGCCGCCGAAGTCCGCACCCGGCCGCCGCCCCCACGCTTCGTACTCCCCGCTGTCATGTGCGCACCGACCGTAGCTTGTGGCGCCCCACCGCCCAAGCCGAGCCCCCCAACCTTGCATGGAGTGACCCGAGCGTCACGCACCGAACGCGTACCGGCATAGTAGGGGGCCGGTCTGACAGCGGCGGTCCGCGGACCGGATCCGGCCGCGCGACCAGCGTCGTTCCAGCACGGGGGAGGAGCCAAAGTCATGGCATCACGGCGGGATGAGCTCAACGCGTACACCTTCGCAAAGAAACGCGTGGTCGCCGCGTTCCTTCAGCCCACGCCCGCCGGCACCGAGGAGGGCGCGCCCCGTCCGCTCCGTGCCGTGCTGCCCGGGGCCATCGTCGGGGCACTGATCCTCGCCGGCTTTGGTGCGTGGGGGATGTTCAAACCCAAGGCCCCCAAGGGCTGGGACGAACCGAAGGCCAACGTCATCATCGGCAGCGACTCCACCACCCGCTACGTGATCCTGGAGACCAACGGCAAGGCCCAACTCCACCCCGTCCTCAACCTCTCCTCCGCCCGACTGCTGCTGAACCCCAGCAAGGGCAAGGTCATCAAGGTGGACGAGAAGGTGCTGGACAGCGGCAAGATCCCGCACGGGCCCACCATCGGCATCCCGTACGCCCCCGACCGGCTGCCCGGCGCGGACGAGGTGGCGAAGGCGAAGCACTGGGCGGTGTGCGAACAGCCCGGCGGGCGCGGCAGCACGGTGCAGAAGGCGACCTTCGTACTCGCCGACCGCGAGGCGGCGAAGGTGGAGGGCGAACAGCGGCTCCACGACGGCCAGGTGCTCTACGTACGGACCCAGAACGGGGCGCGCTACCTGGTCGACTCCGCGGGCACCAAGTACCTCATCGGTGGGGACGACTGGCGCCAGCGCTCATCCGACTACAGCGCCCCGTACGACAAGCTGTTGCTCCGCACCCTGGTCGGCAACCGCTCCGCGCATCCGCAGAGCGTCACCGATGACTGGCTGCGGACGCTGCGCGACGGCACGCCGATCACCTTCCCGCACCTTCCCGGCACGGTCGCCGCGGACGCCGGCATCGAGGGCCTGAGCGAGGGCGAGGGCCGGGTGGGCACGGTACTCAGGGCACAGACCGGAACCGGCCCGCAGCACTACGTCGTACTCGCCGGCAAGGTGCTCCCCGTCTCAGACTTCACCGCCGAACTCCTGCTGAGCGCACCTGAAACCGACCTCCTGAACCAGGCGGGGAAGGCGAAGGAAGTCGACGCCCAGGCGTTCTCGCCGGAAGGTGCCGAAGCCGCCTTCTACGGCGACCGCTCCTGGCCACAGGCGAAGTCGGTGCAGGTCAACTCGCTCGGCGGCGAGTCCGCCCGCGACACGGTGTGCAACGTCTTACGCGAGGTGAAGGGCGACGGGGCTACGAAGCTGAGCACCTGGGCGGGCACGGGCTTCCCCGCCACGATCGCGGAAGGCGGCAGCACCACCTACGTCACCCCGGGCACCGGGCTCCTTTACCGGGAGGCGCGGGGGCGCCAGGCAGCCTCCGGTTCGCTCTTCCTGGTCACCGACACGGGGTTGCGGTACGCGGTGCAGACGAACAACGACAGCAGCTCGGAGGAGAGCGCCATCGGCACGGACGGTAAGCCGAAGAAGCCGGGCGAGGAGGGCCAGCGCGAGGTCGACCAGGCCCGCATCCGCCTCGGCTACCAGGACGTCAAGCCGGTACGCGTACCCATCGAGTGGTCGTCCTTCCTGGCGAAGGGCCCACGCCTGGACACCACCGCGGCCCGCCAGCCGCAGGGAGCGTGACCACGGGGCGCCGATCCTCGCCGGGGGCACGGGGGCACGGGGGCACGGGGGCACGGGGGCACGGGGGCACGGGGGCACGGGGCACGGGGCGGGCGGCGCAGCCTCGCGCGCGAGGTGGGGAGTACGGGGCGTAGCGCCTTGGACGGAGCACGGAGCACGGAGCACGGAGCACGGAGCGACAGGGCTCCGTGTGTAGGGAGTACGGAGCGCCAGGTGGTACGTGGGGCGCACCGGCCGGGGGCGGGGCGGAGAGGACGGGCCCCGTCGTCCAACCGGGCGAGAGTGGCAAAGGCTTGGGGCGTTGGTGGCGTAGGCGTGAAGACACCGGAGAGGGGCGGACGGACGACGATGTGGACCACGCATCAGGCCATGCGAGCGGGGGCGCTTTCGGCAGCCGCGCTGCTGACGGGGCTGGGGGCGGCACCGGCCGGCGGGGCGGGCACGACAGCGAGAACACCGGCATATGACGGGCAGGCGCGTGCGGCGGTCTGGGCGGGCGTTGCTGGCCCGCCTGCGCGTGACACCCGGTTGGCACTGGACGGTGGCGGTGAGTGCACGTACCCGATGAAGAAGCAGTTCGCCGCCCGCCCGTGGGCCCTGCAACGCGTCGTGCTTGACGAACTCTGGCAGGAGACCAAGGGCAGGGGCGTCAAGGTCGCGGTCATCGACACCGGGGTGGACGACGCCAACCCGCAGTTGGCACCGGCCGTGGCCGAAAAGAGCGGGCTCGACCTGATGGCCAAGGGCAAGCACAAAGACCCGACGGCCGACGCCGCCGGGCACGGCACGAAGGTGGCCGGCATCATCGCCGCCCGCCCGAGGCGCGGTACGGGCTTCGTCGGCCTCGCCCCCGAGGCGACCATCGTCCCCATCCGGCAGAACGACGAGAAGGGCACGGGCACGACGAAGACGATGGTGGTGGCGATCGATCACGCCATTGCCGAGGGCGTTGACGTGATCAATATTTCGCAGGACACGGCCAAGCCGCTTTCACCGCATTCCGAATTGGCGGCAGCAGTAGAAAGGGCGCGGCAACACGACATCGTGGTGGTGGCATCGGCCGGCAATGACGGCCTGGACAACAAGGTGAAGGAGACCTATCCGGCGGCCTATCCAGGAGTGTTGGCCGTCGCCTCGTCCGACCGCAACAACGAACGCGCCCCGTTCTCCCAACGGGGCCGCTTCGTCGGCGTTGCGGCCCCCGGCGTCGACATCGTCTCCACGGTCCCCGGAAACGGTCAGTGCGTCGACAACGGCACCAGTTTCTCCGCTCCGTACGTGGCCGGCGTCGCCGCCCTGCTGCGTGCCAGGTACCCGAACTGGAGGGAAAACGAGGTCGTCGCCTGTATCGAACAGACCGCGAACCGTTCCATCAACGGCCGTGACAACAACGTCGGTTGGGGCGTCGTAGACCCGGTACGGGCCCTCAGCGGCAACGCCGGGCCGATCTCACGCCCCATCCCCGACCGGGCTCCGAGCCGGCTCAGCGCCCCGGAGCCAGCGCAGCTCACGCTCGGCGAGACGGCACAGGAGCGGCGCGAACGGCTGGCCACGTACGCGCTGGGCGCCACCGCCGTGGCGGTTGCCGTCATCATCGGCACGGCAACCGTCCTCCGAGACCGCCGCCGTCGAACCGCCCCCGGCACCTGACGCTGGTGCCGCCGGCCCGGCGGCCCACCGCCCCGTGCGGTGCTCCGTGCCGTGCGCTGCCGAGCGAGCGAGACCTTACGCGTCCGGCGCCAGGCCCGGCGGCACATCGCCGCCCAGCACACCTCACGCGCACGCGCGAGGACTGCGCAAGCCGGCTCGCCATTGCCGGCAGGACGTACGGACGTACGGGATACGGGTAGACAGCCCGTACCCCGTACTCTCTGCGCCTCGCGCGCGAGGCTCCGTGCGGCAGGGCCGCATCTGTACGTGACGACGTGGTGGACATGAGAGGGAGTGGTGAAGGGGAAGCGCGTAACTACGCCGTATCGAACCGTAATCGGAAATGATCTTCGCTCTTCTGTCTCGCCGCGGGAATCCCGGCACGTAAATGGTAGAAAGAACTCCCGCTCGTTAGTCATTGCACGGCGGGCTGCGTGACCGATTCGCTCCTTTTCGGGATGCACGTCTTCCGAATTGCGGGGGGAGGCCGATCGGTTGGCGAGCTCGCGTAAAGAGGTAGGCGCCCATGTCGCAGCCGCCACAGCCCCCAAACCAGCCACCCGGCGGCTTCGGAGCGCCGCAAGAACCGTCACAGGGCGGCTTTGGCGCACCGCAGCAGCCCCACGTCCCGCCGCCCGTGCCGCCCGGCCCGCCGACGCCGCCCCCGGTCCCGCCCGTCGCACCGACCCCGCCGCCGTGGGGCGGCACCGGTGGCTACGGGCAGCAGCCGACGCAGGCGAACCCCTACGCCCAGCAGCCGCAGTACGGGTACCCGCCCGCGGGCCAGCAGTACTACGGCGCGCCGGGCACGGGAGGCCCCGGCACGCCCGGCGCCCCGAGCGGCGGTCCCGGCGGTCGACGGAGCAAGCGCACGGCGATCATCGTCGGCGCGACGGCGGCGGTCGTACTCGCGGCCGGCGGCGGCGTCTGGGCCATCGTGGGCAGCGGCGACGGTGACAAGGAGCCGCAGACCAAGGGCAGCACGAAGCCCCAGAAGCCGGAGAAGACGGAGGCGCCGAAGACCCCGGAGGAGACGCCCACGCCGACCCAGGAGGAACTCGACCCCAACGAGATCCGCCAGGACGGTGAGGCGAAGGTCCTCTTCCAGACGCCGGCGCCGAAGGTGCCACGCAGTGGTGTCGACGTTCCCGGATTCTGGGTCGTGGACGACTACGTGGTCAAGGTCGTCGAGACGAAGGTCATCGCGTACGACAACAGTGGCGCCGAGAAATGGAACATTCCCCTGCCCAAGGCGGTGTGTGCGGCTCCGCCCAACGCTAATGACGACGGCAAGGTCGTCATTGCCTATGAGGGCCGAAAGAAGGACGAGTGCAGCCAACTCGCCCTGATCGACCTGAAGGCCGGAAAGAAGGGGTGGGACAAGCCGGCTCCCGAAGGCGGCATGTTCGGCGGAGGGCACAGCAGCCTGGGCATTGCGCAGAGCGGTGATGCGGTGGGGCTTTCGTGGTTCGGCGGTGCCGCCATGGTCAGCGTGAAGAACGGCAACGAAATCCCCGCCCCTGCCCTGACCGCAGCCTGCTCCGTCAAGGGCTGGGCGGGCGGCAAGGCGCTGCTGCGCACGTATTCGTGCAATGACGGCACGGCCAAGCTACAGAAGTTGGACCCGGCTACCGGAAAGGTCAAGTGGACGTATCCCGTGCGGAAGGGGTACGAGGTCTCCCGGATCTACTCCACCAGCCCGGTGGTCGTTCACCTCACCGATGACAAGCGGAAGTCCGGCGGTGTGCTCGCCATCAAGGAGGGCGGAAAGGAGCGCTCCGTCCTCGACCCGGGAAAGCAGACGTACCAACCGGACTGTGGCTTGGGCCTCTTCGGCTCCAACATGGGTGGTTGTCAGGGCGTCGTCGCCTCGGACGACACGTTCTACATGCCCACTGCGTTCCAGCGGGGCGGCACCTCCGGACTCACCACGGAGATCCACGCCTTCGACCTGAACACGGGAAAGAAGAAGTGGGAGTCGAAGGTCGACGGCCGCATGATGTCCCCGTTGCGGATGGACGGCAAGAACCTCATCGCCTACCAGGAGGCGACCTACGACAAGGCCGGCGCGGTCGTCAGCATTTCCCCGAACGGAGGCGCTCCGAAGAAGGTGGAATTGCAACTCCCCGCATCCACCCGGGAAGCGGAAAAGAGCTTCTACCGCAGTCGCCGCGTCTATGACGACAAGGGGCGCTTCTACATCGCCTCGGAACGACTGACCGGCAACGAGGCAGGCGAGAAGCTGATCGTGGCCTTCGGCCCCTGAGCGGTCCGAGGAACGCAGAGGGACCTACCTGCCCTGGCGGAGGGGGGGGGGGGGGACCGGGGGGCCCCCCCCCCCCGGGGGGTTTGGGGCCCGGGGGCCCGGGGGGGGGGGGGGGGGGGGGGGGGGGCCCCCCGCCCCCCGGGCGGGGGGGGGGGGGCGCCGGGCCCTTGGGGGTT
>NZ_JBEHZD010000146.1:0-14753 GCF_040240285.1 Streptomyces sp. HSW2009
CCTGTCGTACGGTCGGCCGGGAGAGCCCGAGCCGGCCGGCGAGGTCGATCTCGTTGCCCAGCAGACTGCCCGGGGCGGGGGGGGCCCGGGGGGGGGGGCGCCGGGCCCCGGTCGGTCAGAGCTTCTTGAGGATCTTCTCGATCTCGTCGACGGCGCCGTTGGCCCAGCGGTAGGAGCCCACGGTGTAGTGCTGGATCGGGAAGGCGTGGCCGGCCTTGACCGCGCGTACGCCCTTCCACACCTTGTTGTCCAGCAACTGCTGGGTGAGCGCGGGGGCCTTGCCGTCGAAGAGCTGCGGGTAGAGCAGCACGTCGCAGTCGTCCAGGATCTCCAACTCCTCGTACGACTTCTGGACGAAGCCGGACTCGTCCTTGGCGATCTTCGCCCCGATCTTCAGACCGAGGTCGCGCATGACCGTCAGCAGCGGCGAGCCGAGGAAGAACGCGCCGTTCTGGCCGCCGCTGAGCGGCGCCCAGGTGGTCTTGGCGATCTGCTGCGCGTACGCGCCCTTCACCTCGGCGAGCCGCCGGCGGTATTCCGACTTGGCGTCGGTGAGCGCGTCGCGCCGGTTGACCGCGTCCGCGATCTTGTCGAGCTGCTCGTACCAGAGCGCCCCGCTGTCCGACCAGTTGTAGTACGCGACGGGTGCGATGGTCTTCAGCGGCGCCGTCTTGTCCTTGTAGAACTGGTCCACGATCAGGTCCGGCTTGAGCGCGCCGATGGCCTGGCTGTTGGGCGTGCCGGCGACGCCGATCGTCTTGACGTCGCGCAGCTTCTGGTAGACGTCCGCGGGCAGCGCGGCGGCGTTGGCGATGCCGTCCGGGATGCCGATGGGCACGATGCCGAGGTCGAGCAGCATCAACGTGTCCCAGTTCTCACAGGCGATGACGCGCTCGGGCTTGGTCGGGACGGTGACGGTGCCGTTGTCGGTCTTGATGCTGCGGGTGCCCTGCTCGCCGCCCTCCTTGCCGCCCTTGCTCTCCTTGGTGTCCTTCTCGTCGTCGCCGGAATCGCTCACCCCGCAGGCGGCAAGCCCGAGTGCGGCGGCTGCCCCGGCGAGCCCACCCAGGAACGCGCGGCGCTTCACGGGCGTGAACGGGATGGCGGATCGAGTCATATCTGTGCTCCTTGCACGGTCCGGACGGCGCGACGATCGCGCACCGCAAAGGTTAGGCTTGCCTAACTTACTCCTTGACCGCAAGATCTAAGGAGTTGGCCGTCGTTGAGGAGTGAGGGGACCATCGGGATGAGTGGGGCGTCGACCGAAGAGCGCCGGTATGCAAGCCGTCGGCCGGGCAGGCTGAACGTCACCAGGGTGCGCCAGGTGCACCAGATCACCCCGCACATGACGAGGATCACCTTTGGGGGTGATGACCTGTCAGAGTTCCTCAGCAACGGCACCGACCAGCACGTCGCCCTGTACTTCTACGACGCGGAAGTCGAGTTGCCCCGACCCTTCACCGCCGACGCGGCCCGCGCCCTGCTCCCCACCGCCCGCCCCCGCCTGCGCCGCTACACCATCCGCCAGCACCACCCCGAACGCGGCGAGGTCGACATGGACTTCGTCCTGCACGGCGCCGACCAACTCGCCTCCGGCTGGGCCGAGACCGTACGGCCGGGCGACGAGAGCATCTGGTTCGGGCCGAGCCCCGCCTACCCGCTGGACCCCGAAGCACCCTGGTACCTGTTCCTCGGCGACGAGACGGCGCTGCCCGCCATCGCCGCCACCCTGGCCGAACTGCCCGCCACGGCCAGGGTCCGGGTGCTGATCGAGGTGGCCGACGCGGCGGAGGAACAGCCGCTGCCCACCGCGGCCGACGCCGACGTCGACTGGCTGCACCGCAACGGCCGCCCCGCCGGCTCCCTCCTCCACGAGGCGGCGCTCGCACTGGCGCTGCCACCGGGCGCCGGACGGATCTGGGGCGCGGCTGAGCGCGGCGTCGTCAAGTCGCTGCGCGGCCACTACGTACGCGACCGCGGCCTGGACCGCGCCCACACCCATCTGACCGCGTACTGGACGCGGGGCGAGACCCAGGACAGCGAGGTCTGACCCCGCCATGTGCCCCCACCCAGGCCAGCGGCCCGGCGCCCGCGCGCCCCACCCGCCCAACAACCGGCCGCACCCCGCGCCCCGCCCCACCCGGGCGCGCGGGCCCCACCCCGACGAACGGCCAACGGAGGCCAAGCCGACCATGCTGACACTCCTCACCGGGAGCCGCGCATGACGCGCCCCGCCCCCGCCGCGCCCGCCCCCGCGCCCGCCCCCACGCCCGAACGCACCAGCCTGCTCCGGTGGTGCCTGCGCGACAACGCCGGCCGCATCACCCTCGCCGTACTCGGCGGCCTCGGCTACCAACTGGCCCTGATCGGCCTGCCCTGGTGCGTCGAGCGGGCCCTGGACCGGGGCATCACCGTCGACGACTCGGGCGCCACGCTGCGCTGGGCCGGCATCATCGCCGCGGTCAGCGTGGCCGCAGCCCTCGGCGAAATGCTCCTCGGCTGGCAGTCCACGGTCTCCGCCACCCTCACCGGCAACCGGCTCTACCTGCGCCTCGCCGACCGCATCGGCGCACTCGACGGCGCGGCCATCGACCGGTACGGCGAGGGCGACCTCAGCATGCGCGGCACCCGCGACGTCGACCTGGTCCGCACCTGGCTGATGGGCTTCGCCTCGTTCGTCACCGGCGTCATCGGCTTCACCATCATGATCATCGCGATCCTGGGTCTCGATCCGCTGCTCGCCGTGGTCGGTCTGGCCTGCGTGCCGCCGCTGGTCCTCATCAACACCGTGCTCTTCCCCAAGTGGTTCGGGGCGGCCAATGCCAAGCTGTCCACCGCCCACGGCAGCCGCGCGGACGCCGTCGAGGAACTGCTCTCGGCCAGCGCCGCCGTCCGCGGCATCGGCGGCGAACGCGCCCTGGTGGAGCGGCACGACGAACGCAGCGGCGAGGTCACCGAGCACACCCTGACCACCGCCCGGATATCGGCGAGCTGGGCGGCCAGCTCGCCCTTCGTGCCGGGCCTCGCCATCGGCGTCGGCCTCGCCGTCGGTGGCCTTGCCGTGCTCCGCGACGACATGTCCATCGGCGGCATCGTCGCCTTCGCCAGTTGGATGGGCATGCTCGTGCTCTGGGTCGGCGTGCTCACCCTGCGGCTCAGCCAGCTCTCCCAGGCGCGCACCGCGGCCGAGCGGCTGACCGAGGTGTTCACCGCCCGGCCGGCGCGCACCGAACCGGCCGAGCCGACCCCGCTGCCGGCCACCGGCGACCTGGTCGCCGACGAACTCGCCGTACGCCTCGCCGACCGCACCGCCCTCGCCCCCACCAGCCTGCGCGCCCGCCCCGGTGAACTGGTCGCCGTCACCGGCCCGATGGCCTCCGGCAAGACCACGCTGCTGCGGGTGCTCGCCGGGCTGACCGAGGCGAGCGCCGGCACCGTACGGTACGGGGCGGTGCCGCTGACCGATGCCGCAGCCACCGACCTGCGGACCCGCATCGCGTACGTGCCGCAGCGGCCGGTCACCATCAGCGGCACCCTCGCCGACAACCTGCGCCTGGGCGGCGACTTCACCGACACCCAGCTCCGGGAAGCCTGCCGGCTGGCCGCCCTCGACGACTACCTGGACAGTGCGCCCGACGGCCTGGAGACGGCGCTCGGGGAGAGCGGCAACACCCTCTCCGGCGGCCAGTTGCAGCGCCTCGCCCTGGCCCGGGCGCTGCTGCGCGAGCCCTCCGTACTGCTGCTCGACGACGTCACATCGGCGGTCGACACCGCCACCGAACGGGCCATCATGGCGGGCCTGACCAACCGCACCGATGCGCTGACGGTGGTGTTCGCCACGCACCGCCCGGCCGTCATCGCCGCCGCCGACCGCGTCCTGACACTACGACCGGCCACCCCGCCGCCGGCCGATACCGGCACCGCCGAATCCGATGCCTCGGACACCGGCACCACCGGTACTGGTGCTCACGAAACCGGTACCGACGAAACCAGCACCGAAGCCACCACGGATTCCAGCCCCGCCGAGACCAGCACCGGTACCGGCACTGACGCCAACACCAAGGCCCCCACCCGTACCGGCGCCGACGACGAGGAAGAGCGGGTGAGCGCACATGGCTGAGCAACAGGGGCTCTCTGCCACCCCGGACCAGACGGCCGTGCTGCGCCGTGCCTGGCCCTATCTGCGTGCCGAGCGTCGTGGCATCGCCCTCGCGCTGGTCAGCAGCGCCCTGGCCACCGCCTGCACGGTGGCCGTGCCCGCCGTCATCGGCGCCGGCGTCGATCAGCTCATCGAGGACGACCGCGAAGGGCTGCTCACCGCGGCCGGCGTGCTCATCGGTTTGATGGTGCTGCGCCTCGTGCTGTTCCGGCAGTCCGAGGTGTGGCTCACCACCGTCGGCGAACGCGTCGTGCGCGGACTGCGCGAGTTGGCCGTGCGACGGCTGTCCCGGGCGCCGCTGCGCTTCCTCGAAGCGCACCGCTCCGGCGACCTGCTCCGCCGCACCACCACCGAGATCGCCGACCTGGCCAACTTCGTCCGCAGCCAACTACCCGAAGTCCTCACCGTCGTCGGCTACTTGCTGTTCACCACGATCCTGCTGGTCGGCTACTCGCCGCTGCTGACCCTCGGCATGCTGGTGGTGTTCGTACCCGGCATCGTCTGGGTGCTGCGCCGGTTCAAACGGGCCGCGAACCCCGCGTTCGCGGCCGAGGCCGCCGCGGCGGGCACCGTCGCCGCCACCTATCGGGAGCTGGTCACCTCCCGCGAAATGCTCCAGACCAACGGCGGCGTGGACGCCTGGCGGACCCGCTTCCTGGCCGACAGCGAACACCGCTACCAGGCCGCACGGCGCACCCAGAAGACGCTGTTCATCATCAGCCTGTCGCGCATCGTGCAGGGCCTGACCACCGTCGTCCTGCTGTTGCTCGGTGGCTGGCTGGCCGCCGACGGCCAGATCAGCGTCGGCACCGTCGTCGTCTTCATCCTCGCCACCCGACAGCTCTTCGACTCCGCCACCCAGGCGTCCAACCTGGTCGGCCAGTTGCAACTGACCAAGGTCGGCCTGGCCCGGCTGCTCGACCTGCTGACCGTCACCGCCCCGGGCGACGCCACCGATGACGACGCCCCGCCCTCGCAGACCTCCCCATCGAAGGACCCCGCCTCCCCGAACACCCCTGCCCCGAGCGCCCCGGTCGCGGAGACCGCCGCCCCGGAGACCGCCGGCAGCACGCCGCCCGCACCGGCCGCCGACCCGGCCCGTCCGACCCCGAGCAAGCCACCCACCGCCCAGCCGGCCGCCCGTACGCCCGCCGCCCCGCTGCCCGACCGCGGCGACCTTGAGGTGCGCGGCCTGCGCTACTCCTACGTCACCGACGCCGAGGTGCTGCACGGCCTGAGCGTGCACATCCCGGCCGGCGCCCGGGTGGCCCTGGTCGGCCCGCCCGGCGCCGGCAAGACCACCCTGGCCAAGCTCGTCACCGGCCTCTACACGCCCGACTCCGGCAGCGTCCACTACGCCGGCACCGACCTGCGCGAGGTGCCCGCGGGCGAACTGCGCCGCCGCATCGTCCTCATCCCGCAACGGGTGCACCTGATCAGCGGCACCCTGCTGGACAACCTCGCCCTGGTGCCCCAGCGCCCCACCGCCGACGCGGTGCGCGAGGCCGTCGCCCGGCTGGGCCTCGCGGAGTGGGCTGCCGGCCTGCCCGACGGCCTCACCACCCGAATCGGCGGCGGTCAGGGCCGACTGTCGGCCGGCGAGGTGCAACTCATCGGCCTGGTGCGGGCCGCCCTGGTCGATCCGGCCGTACTGGTGCTGGACGAGGCGACGGCCGACATCGACCCGCAGACCGCCCACACCTTGGAGACCGCCATCGACGTGCTGCGCGCCGACCGCACCCTGATCGTCATCGCGCACCGCGAGAGCACCATCGAGCGGCTGCCCCGGGTGATCCGACTGGAACACGGCGGCATCAGCGCCCCGCCGTCACCCACGCCCCTCGGCTGACCCACCCTCCTCGACTGCCCCCCGGGGGGCCCCCCCCCCCCCCGGGGGGCCCCCCCCGGCCGCGGCCGGGCCCCCCCCCCCCCCCCCCCGCCCCCCCCGCGCCCGGCCCCCCCCGGGGGGGGGGCCCCCCGGGGGGCCGGCGTCCTGACCCGTACGGCAACCCGTACGACCACCCGTGCGGTACGGGGCCCGGCGCCCCGCCCCGCACGACGTGGGGCCGGAGTCCTCACCCGTACGACCCCGGGCCGGCGTCCTGACCCGTACGGCAACCCGTACGACCACCCGCGCGGTACGGGGCCCGGCGCCCCCGACCCGTACGGCAACCCGGTCCGTACGGGGCCGGCGCCCCGACCCCAGGGCACGGGGCCGGGGCGCCGACTCACACCTTCCGGTACTCGTACGCCTCCTCGGCCGCGGCGGCCACCGCCGCCAGATCGGCCCCGGTGGCCGCGGTCACCACCGCCGCCACCGCGCCCTCCACCAGCGGGGCGTCCACGAGCCGGGTGCCGGCGGGCAGTTCGTCCTCGTCGGCGAGGAGGGCCTTGACCGTGAGGACGGCGCTGCCCAGGTCCACCAGCAGCGCCCCCCCGGCCCCGCCGTCCACCGCCCGGGCCGCCGCCACGATCAGGTCGGAACTGGTGCCGAGCCCGCCGTCCCGGGTGCCGCCGGCGGGCGCGACGGGCGCCGTCGGCAACCCCGCGAGCCCACGGGCCAACTCGGCGACCGCCGCCGCGACCGGGCCGCTGTGCGAGACCACGACCACCCCGACCCGGCCGGCTTCCGCCACCCGCTGCACCGCGCTCACGCCGCCACCTCCACCAGCGCCGCGAACAGCAGCACGGACGAACGCGCACCCGGGTCCTCGTGGCCCACGCTGCGCTCGCCGAGATAGCTGGCGCGCCCCTTGCGCGCCCGTAGCGGCACGGTCGCCCGGGCCCCGGCATCGGCCGCCGCCAGGGCGGCGGCGAACGAGGTGTCCACCGCTTCGGACCCCGGCACCAGCGCGTCCACCATCGTCTTGTCGCCCGGCGCCGCCCCGCCCAACTGGGCCACCGCCGCCACCCCGGCCCGCAGCGCGGCGCCGAACCCGGCCGCGTCGACCTCCGCCGCGTCCCCCAGCGCCTTGCCGGTACGCCGCAACAACGTGCCGTACAGCGGCCCCGACGCGCCCCCCACCGTCGAGATCAACTGCCGCCCCGCCGCGGTCAACACGGCCCCCGGGGTGCTGGGCGGCTCCGCGTCCAGGGCGGTGGCGACGGCGGCGAAGCCGCGCTTGAGGTTGCTGCCGTGGTCGGCGTCCCCGATCGCCGCGTCGAGTTCGGTGAGCCGGTCGGCCTCCCGGTCCACCGCGGCGGCGACCGCCGCCAACCACCGCTGGAAGAACGCCGCGTCGAGCCGGTCCCGCGCACCGCCCGGGGGAGCGGGGCTGGCGGAGGCACGGGGGTCGCTGCTGGATGCGGATGCGGATGCGGATGCGCTGCCGGGCACGGGTGGTTCCCTTCGCTCACTCGACCGGCACGCGGCCGGCCGTGGTCCGTCGGTCACCGGCCAGCCTACGCAGCGCCCCCGCCCACCCCGCGTGCTCGCGAGCGCCACCCCGGGCCCCGGCCCGTGCCCCGACCAGGGGCGCCCCGCCGTACCGCCCCCGGTAGCGCCGAGCAGCGGCGCCCAGGAGCCGCGGCCACCCGCGGCCCCCGGCCCTCGCGGTCCGTGCGGGCCCCAGCGGGACCCCGCCGTTGACCGCGGCCCCTGCCCGCGGCCCTCGGCCCCGGCTACCGGCCCCAGCGCAGCGCCGGCGTCTGCACCGGCGCGTCCCACAGCCGCAGCAACTCCTCATCGGCCTGGCACAGGGTCACCGAGCAGCCCGCCATGTCGAGCGAGGTGACGTAGTTGCCGACCAGGCTGCGCAGCACCGGGACGCCGCGTTCGGCCAGCACCCGGTGCACCTCGGCGGCGAATCCGTACAGTTCGAGCAGCGGCGTGCCGCCCATGCCGCCCACCAGGAGCAGTACGGGCCGGGTCGGGCGCAGGTCCTCCAGGACCGCGTCCACGGCGAAGTCGGCGATCTCGTGCGAGGTCATCATGGGCCGCCGCTCCCGGCCGGGTTCGCCGTGGATGCCCACCCCGAGCTCCAACTCGCCGGCCGGCAGATCGAAGGTGGGCCCACCCATGGCCGGCGTGGAACAGGCGCTGAGCGCCACCCCGAAGCTCCGGCACTCCGCGTTCACCTGCCGCGCGACGGCCGCGACCCGCTCCAGCGGCGCCCCCTCCTCGGCCGCGGCCCCGGCGATCTTCTCCACGAACAGCGTGCCACCCGTACCCCGTCGGCCGGCCGTGTGCAGGCTGTCGGTGACGGCGACGTCATCGTCCACCAGCACCTTGGCCACCTGCACGCCCTCGTCCTCGGCGAGTTCGATGGCCATGTCGAAGTTCAGTACGTCACCGGTGTAGTTCTTCACGACGAACAGCACGCCCGCACCGCTGTCCACGGCCGCAGCCGCCTTCGCCATCTGATCGGGCACCGGCGAGGTGAAGACCTCCCCCGGACAAGCCGCCGACAACATGCCGGGCCCAACGAACCCCCCGTGCAACGGCTCGTGCCCCGACCCGCCCCCCGAAACCAACCCCACCTGCCCGGCCACCGGCGCGTCCCGCCGCACGATCACCCGACTGTCCACGTCCACGATCAACTCGGGATGGGTGACGGCCATCCCCCGCAACGCATCGGCGACGACGGTGTCGGGCACGTTGATGAGCATCCTCAACTGTCTCTCCTCGGCAGATTCCTGAACGAGCCTGTGGGCTGGGGTGTGGCCGGGGCGGGCCGGGCGACGCCGGACATGGGCGCTGCCGGTGGATGCCGGTGGATGCCGGCAGGTGCCGCCGGGTGCCGACGCGCAACGGCAGGCGTCGACGGGTGTCGTCCCCCGAGCATCCCCGCCCCCCCTCGCCCACGGGCCCGACCGTACTGGCACGGGTGCAGGCACCGGAACCGGTTCCGCGATGCGGATGACGCACGGCCCGTCGGGCCCGGAAGGCGGCCCCTGCCGTGGTCGGCGCCCCCACTGCGGCTACTGCGGCTGCGTCGCAAGTTGGATCAGATTGCCGCAGGTGTCGTCGAAGACGGCCGTGCTGACGGTGCCCATGTCCAGGGGTTCCTGGGTGAAGCGGACGCCGTGGCCGCGCAGGCGCTCGTACTCCGCCTGTACGTCGGCGACGGCGAACTGGGCGAGCGGGATGCCGTCCGCGACGAGTGCGGCGCGGTACGGTCCGACGGCCGGGTGGCCCGCGGGCTCCAGGAGGAGTTCGGTGCCGCCGGGCTCGTCGGGGGAGACGACGGTCAGCCACCGGGCTCCTCCGCCCAGCGGGATGTCGTGCTTCTTCGTGAAGCCGAGGATCTCGGTGTAGAAGTGCAGGGCCTTCGCCTGGTCGTTGACGAAGACGCTGGTCAGGTGGATCTTCATGGGGCGTTCTCCTCCGGTCCTGGCGGGTCGGGCACGAGCCATCGCTCGGTGATCTGCCGCAGCGGGGCCGTGTTCAGGTCGTGGAACTTGTAGCGACCCTCCCGTCTGGTCTCGACGAGTCCGGCGGCCTCCAGTACGGCCAGGTGCTGGGAGACCCCCTGGCGCGAGATGCCGAGCTGGTGCTTCACGCTCAGCCGCGAGCAGATCTCGAACAGTGTCTGCCCTGACTTCTCCGCGAGCTCGTCGAGGATCGTGCGGCGTGTCGGATCGGCCAGGGCTTTGAACAGGTCGGCTACCACGCCACCAGGATAGGCAAGTGCTCACTTGCCTATTGAGGCGGGACGCGCCGTGCCCCGTATCCGCCCGCGGCCCGCCACTCACCGCCAACCCACCACCGACCGTCAGCCGGCCCGCCTCCGACGGCCTGCGACCAGCGATCGCGACGCGCCCCCGACGGCCTTCGGGGCGCGGCCTCACCGCCCACCGCCGATGGGGCCGCCGACGGGCCGCCGACGGGCCGGGCGCGGTTCCGCTACGCGGCGGGAGCCGTCGACCGCTCGGCGATGACTAGTAGATGGCCGCTCATGCCGTGGACGGACGGGTCGCCGGCGGTGCGGTAGGCGACGTCGAGCAGCCGCTCGTAGGCGTCGGGGTCCCGTTGCGCGAGCGCGGCGACCTCCGGCTGCGCCCACGCCAGGATGCCCTGGGAGGCGAGCCGGTGCCGTACGCGGAACCCGTGGTCCTCGAAGAGCGGAGTGATGTCATCGGGACGAGTGAGGTATCCGCCGGTGAAACGGCCGGGCCGGGCGTCGTGGTAGTGGCCCTCGTCCAGGATGAGGTCTGCCGTCCCCGAGGTGAAGGCGGCGGTGCCGTGCTCCAGGACGGTGGAGACCAGGCGCATGTAGCGCGGCATCACGGTCGCGAACAGCAGCCCGTCCGGCCGCAGGACCCGACGGGCCTCCCGCAGCGCACGTTCCCGGTCGGCGCCGGACGTCAGGTGGTACAGCGGCCCCAGGCACAGTTGGGCGTCGAAGGAGGCGTCGGGGAAGGCGCTCAGATCGCGTGCGTCCGCCTCCACGACGGCCTCCACGCTCCCGGCGTACGGCTCGGAGTCCTGCGCGATGCGATCCCGCGCGACGTCGAGCAGCGCGGGCGACAGGTCGGTGAGCGTCACCCGGTGTCCCCGGCGCGCGAGCCACCGGGTCCACGTGCCGGGACCCCCGCCGTTGTCCAGAATCCGGGCGGGCGCCGGAGGCAGGTGCTCCGCAAACGCGCGCGCGTGCAACTCCCGCTCGACGGCACCGTCCGCAGGCCGGCTCAACCGGTCGGCCTCGCGCCGCGCCGACCGTTCGTAGTAGTCGCGCACGACGGCTACCGGATCGGGTTCAGTCGTTCTCGTCACGGACCTCATGATCGACAGTCGACGCCACGTCCGCCACGGCTGCCGGTCAGGTTTCATGCCGCGTACACATGGGCTGCGTACGCGGGGATCAGGTGCGGAGGGGTCGCGTACGCGCGGAGCTCGTGCGTGCGGAGTACGTACGCGACCTCGCGCGGGCCTCGTGCACCGTGCCCTCGTGAGGGCGGGCGGCCACCGCCCCTGCCACCCGATCCGCCGGACGGGACCTAATCGGCGCGCCGGAACCGGAAGGTCCGGTCGCCCTGGAGACCCGTCAGGGTGGCCCGCAACGTGTCTCCGTCGACCACGACGTCCAAGTTGGTCGGAACGCTGACCGACATGCACGGGGCCGGGAACGCGAGCCGGTACTTCTTCGTGCTGCCCTCGCTGTCGTCCAGTTCCGTCACCGCCGCGCCGCCGCACAGGCGCATCGGCGGGATGCCGAGGGTGGCCTTGCCGTCGTCGACCTGGATCGTCGCGTGGTTCCCGAAGTCGTCGTACCCCGGCGGCTGGGGGCCGTCCGCCACCCACTCTCCCGCGATCGGCTCCGACTCCTCGGAACACCCGGCAAGGAGGAGGGCCACGGCCAAGACGGGTACGGCGAGTATTCGGCGCATCTACGCATCCCCTGGTGACGGACGACCGGGCGGGCGGTTCACAAGCCAAGCGGCCCACCAGTCAAGCAGACGCGGTGCCAGGTCCGTTGACCGCCCGGCCTCTCGCGCCTGCGGCCGGGCGACGGCCAACGAGGGCGACCAACCCGGTCGGTACGGGCCGGGGCCCACACCCGCCGACGCGCCCGGCCCACCCCCACGACCGAGCCCCGCCCGGCCGCCCCCGCCCGTCAGCGGATGCGCTGGCCGTACACACGCTCCACCGCCATCGTCATCAGCACCCGGCGGTCGGACACCATCACCGACCGGTACTCCGCCCAGTCCGGATGCTCCCCGGCCGCGCGGCGGTAGTACGCCACCAACGCCTCGACCTCGGGGCCCTGCGGCTCGGTACCCGGGCCGATGAGGTTCACGGTGCCCTCGGCCGTGGCCCACGACCCCCCGTCGGCGCGGGGGGCCCCCCCCGCCCCCCGCGGGGCCCGGCGCAGGTTGACGGTCTTGGCGCGCCCCTCGGTCATCGACACGTAGAGGAGTTCGGCCTCCCGGTCGTAGTAGGGCATGACGGGCGAAAGCTGCGGACGCCCGTCCGACTTGAGGGTCGCGAGGACCCCCAGCCGGCTTTCGGCGAGCAGGGTGCGCGGATCGTACGCGGTGTCAGTCATGTCCGACACCAAGTCGTGGGGCCCGGAGCCTATTCCCCGCGCCCTTCGACCTCAGCCGATCGGAGCAGCCGGCCCACCCCGCAGCCCGGCCGCACCACCATGCGCACCGGCTGCGCCACGGACCGCGAGCCCGACCCCGCCACCGGCCACGAGCCCCGGCCCGGCCGCGCCCCCCCCGTACCGAACAGCCGACCAGCCGACCCACCGCGGCCCGCCAGGCACGGCCCACCCACCACGGCCAACCGAGCCGCTAGCGCCGCCCGCGCAGCCTCCGCAGCAACTGCTTGGCCTGCTCCCGCTTCCTGGGGTCAGCCGCCGCGCGCCGCCCCTCGGCCACCAGCCTGCGCCCCTGGGGGCTACGGGCAAACGCCTTGATCCGCCCCACCAAGCCCGCCATGGCACCCCACCCTTTCCTCAGTCGCCCCCGTACGGGACGTATCACCCCATGACGATACGCGCCGTCAGGCTCGGGCCGCCGCCCCGTGGCCAGGGCGGTGCCTGCTCCGGTGGCACCGCCCGTCGCCGGCAGCGACCCGCCCGCCCCCGCTGCCCCTTCCTCGCCTTCAAGCCGCCCGGCCCGGCGGCCATACTGGGTGGACAGGGGAGGGCACGGCGAGCGATGACGGGGGCGACGGCGGCCGATGGCGGAATCGATGGCGGACACCAGGCTGATCCAGGGCCGGTACCAGCTCCTGGACCTCATCGGGCGCGGCGGCATGGGCGAGGTCTGGCGCGCCCGTGACACCTCGCTCGGCCGGCACGTCGCCGTCAAGTGCCTCAAGCCGATCGGCCCCCAGCACGACGCGTCCTACGTCCGGGTGCTGCGCGAGCGCTTCCGCCGCGAGGCCCAGGTGGCCGCATCGCTCCAGCACCGCGGGGTGACCGTGGTGCACGACTTCGGCGAGAGCGAGGGCGTCCTCTACCTGGTGATGGAGTTGCTCGACGGCCGCAACCTGAGCCAACTCCTGGACGACAGCCAGCCGGAGCCGCTGGCCGTGGCCGACACGGTGGACATCGCCCAGCAGGTCAGCGCCGCCCTCGCCTACACCCACCGGCAGGGCATCGTGCACCGCGACCTCAAGCCGGCCAACATCATGCGGCTGACCGACGGCACCGTGAAGATCTGCGACTTCGGCATCGCCCGCCTCGGCCACGACATCGGCGGCCTCACCTCCCGGCTGACCGGCACCGGCATCGCCATGGGCACGCCGCACTACATGTCGCCCGAGCAGATCGCCGGCGGCCTCGTCGACCACCGCAGCGACCTGTACTCGCTCGGCTGCGTGCTGTACGAACTGGCCACCGGGGCCCCGCCGTTCGACCACGAGGACGCCTGGGCGGTCCTGGTCGGCCACCGCGACACCCCGCCCGAGCCGCTGCGCGACCGCCGCCCCGAACTGCCCGCCACCTTCGCCGAAGCCGTACTCGACCTCCTCGCCAAGGACCCGGAGGAGCGCCCGGCCGACGCGGCCACGCTCGCGACCCGCATCGCGGGCGGCACGCCGGGGGAGTCCACAGCCGCCCGCCGGGTCAGCGACGGCGACCCGCCGGCCAGCGGGCCCGGCACGGCCAGCACGACCGGCGCTGCCGGGGCGCCGACCGCCAGCGGGGAGCCGGAAGCGGAGACGGAGCCGCCCGCCGCCGGCGCCGACCTGCCGTCCTGGGCCCGCCACATGACCATCGGCTCCAGGGCCACCGGCGCCTTCCCCGCGCAGTCCCCGCCGGACGGTTCCGCCGGCCTGACCGGCGCCTGGACCGGACCCCAGGCGACCGCGCGCCCGCCCGCGGCCGGCGCCGAACCGAAGCGGCCCACGCCGCCGCCCGGCGTCCTGGACCGGCTGGCCATCCGCCACCACGCCGGCCTCAGCTTCGCCCGGCTCGGCCGCTGGGAGGAGGCGGGCGAGGTGCACCGCGCCGTGGCCGCCGAACGCGAACAGGCCCTCGGGCCTGACCACCCCGACACCCTCGCCAGCCGCTACGAGATCGCGTTCACCCTCGGCCGGCTCGACCGCCCCGCCGAGGCGCTGCACGAGTACGGGCGGGTCGCCGAAGGCCGCGCACGCTCCCTCGGCCCCGACCACCCGGACACCCTCGCCGCCCGCCAGGAGACCGCGTACGTGCTGAGCCAACTCGGCCGGCACCTGGAGGCCCACGAGATCTACGGCACCGTGCTCGCCGCCCGCACCCGCGTCATGGGCCCCGACCACCCCGACACCCTGCGCTGTCGACACAACCTGGCCTTCAACCTCAGCCGGCGCGGCCGGCTCGACGAGTCCTACCGGATGGCGCGCGAGGTGGCCACCGCCCGCGCCCGGGTACTCGGCGCCCTGCACCCGGACACGCTGGTGACCCGGTACGAGGTGGCGTACGCGCTCGGTCAACTCGGCCGCAGCGACGAGGCCCTGCACGCCTACCGCGAGGTGGCCGCGGCCCGGGCCGCGGCGCGGGGCGCCGCCCCCCCCGCCCCCCACGCCCCCCCCGACGCGGGGGGGGGCGGGGGGCCCCCCCCGCGGCCCCCCACCCCCCCCCCCCGGGGGGGTGGCGCCCCCCCCCCCGCCCCCCGCCCGGGGGGCGCCGGGCCCCGGGCGCCCCCCCCCCCCCCGGGG
>NZ_JBEHZD010000147.1:0-14754 GCF_040240285.1 Streptomyces sp. HSW2009
CCCCCCCCCCCCCCCCCCCCCCCCCCCCCATTTTTTTTTACACCCACACCCCGCAAACCCCGATCGGAGTCCGTCTGGTGGGCTCGGATATGTGTAAAAGACACAGCATCCGGCCCCCTGGCCCCCGTCGCGGCGGGCCTGCGGGGGGTGCCCGGCACCCCCATCGGCCACGCGGCCGAGGCCGGCGAACGACTCCTCGCCGTCACCTTCAACGACCGGGCGACCGTCGCCGGCCGCGTCCGCGAGGCCGAACTCGAACGCGCCCGCACCATCGCCGCCAACCCACGGCTGCACCACGTCGTGGTCGCGGCCGGCCCCGAGGCACTGCCGTTCGCCGCGCTCGACCGCGGCCCGCTCACCGACGAACCGGGACCCGCGCTCATCAGCGCCGAACGCCACCGCCGCAGACTCGCCGCCGGCAGCGCCGACCACCTCGTCGGCCACGGCGCCCGGCAGGTGCTCGACGCCCACCCCGCCCGCCTGGCCGACCTGCTGCTCGACCGCCGCCGGCGGCACCTGCTGCGCCCCGCCACCGCCCTGGCCCGCGCCGACGGCCCATCGGCGCACTCCTTCTTCGTCCCCTTCACCGTCTACCGCGCCGCCCGCAGACTGGCCCGCACGCCCTACCGGGAGGGCGTCGAAGCCGTCGCCAGCCGGCTGCTCGAACCCCGCTTCGTCGAGGCCGACGGCCCCGGCGGCGACGGCACGGACGGCATCGACGGGGCCGTCGGAGCCTCCCTCGCCGCCCTCGCCTGGTGCCGGCCGGGGCCCGCGGCGCGCTGGCTGACCGGCGAGGCGCTGGCGGAAGTATCGGTTCGGCTGGAAGCCGCCGCGGCCCGCCCCGTCCTGCTGCGCCGTCCCGGCGAGCGCCGCGCCGACGCGGCCCTGGCCCGACACGCCGCCGACCACCGCGTCTTCGAACAGGCCGCGGAGATCCGCAGCCAGCGCCTGCACGCACCGTTCCTGGACAACCAGGTGGTACGCGCCTGCCGCGCGCTCCCCGAAGCGCTCCGTGTACAGCCGGGAGCGCGCGCCTCGGTGCTGCGCGCCGTCCTGGCCGGTGCGGGCATCCGCGATCTGCCGCCGGGCTGGGGCGCGCCCTCGCACGCCATGCACACCGTCGCCGCCCGCGCCGGCCTGCGGCACGCCATCGACGACCTGCTGGCCCTCTTCGACGCACCGCTGCTCGCCGACGCCGGCCTGGTGGAGGCCCGGGTCGTCCGCAAGGCCCTGCGCGCCGCCGCCGACGGCGAACGCGTCCCCCTGGACGGCCTCGCCGAACTCGTCTCCACCGAGATCTGGCTGCACCGCCTGCTCGCCCGCCGCGGCACCTGCTGGACCGGCACCGCGGCCCCCCGCCAACGCGCGGTGGCCGGCGGGGTGGTGCCCCGCCCCAGCTTGTGAGGGGCGCCGGCTGCGAGGGGGCGGCCGGCGGGAGCCGCGGTCCGTACGGGCCGTGCGGTTCGGGTGTGCCCGTGCCCTTGCTCGTGCCCGTGCTTGCGGTGGCGGAGGCGGGTGTTCCCGTGTACGTGGCCGGGCCCGGGCGCCCGGGTTCGGGTTCAGGTTCGGGTTCGGGTTCGGGTTCAGGCCAGTACGTGCCCGTACGTATCTGTCCGTACCGGTCCCTGCCCGGGTACGGGGTGTGAGTAGTTGAGATACAGAAAGTGCCGCTGAGGTTGATCTCGCTCGGGTCCGCCTACCGCGCGGGCGCTTCGAGCTGACGGGGGACGGCGTCGGCTCGCAGCTCGCGCAGGTCCGGGACGTGGTTGTAGAGCGTGCGCGGGGAAACGCCCAGCAGCTTCGCGATCGAGGTGATCGAGCGGTGGAAGAGTCCCTATGAGTCGCAGGCCCGCGAGTCGGCTGCCTCCGCAGACCTCGCAGGGAAATCCCTCACACCGACGCGGCCTGAGTACCCACGGGTCGTAGTGGGCTGATTGCCTCGGTCAGCGCTGCTTCCAGATAGTCCGTGCGCCCGGTCGTCTGGAGCATCACGACCCCGCCCTGGACGGCGGTCAGGATGCTGCGCGCACGACCGAGTGCCGCGTCTCGCCCAGCGGACGTCACCGTCTCCACGCCGCGCACGAGCGCCGCCTCCCACTTGTCGTAGAGAGAGGAGACGACTGCGCGCGTCCGCGGGGAGGATTTGCCCAGCTCCGCGGTGAGGCTGCCGAGGGGGCAGCGCTGCCCCAGTTCCGTGTAGTGGGTGAGCACCGCGTGCTGCCAATCCTGCCAGGACTCCCACGTCGAAAGATCGCCCAGAAACGGCTGCTGCGCCTCCAGGACCTGCGCGGCCTCGTACTCGGTGACGGCTGCCAGAAGGTCGGACCTGCCCTCGGGAAAGTAGTGGAACAGCTGGCTCTTGCTGGTCGCCGTGACCGCCCGTACGTCGTCGAGCGACGTGTCGGCGATCCCCTTCTCCCGGATCAGAAGCGCCGCGGCAACAACGATGCGCTGTCGAGTCGCTCTGCCCTTCGCGGTCAGCCCCTTCTTCATCTTCACATCATCGCACGCTTTTGGACCTTTTGGTCCATCTTTGGGCCTGTAACGGCATCCCGAACCGCCTCCAGGGCTGGACGGCCACGTCGGCTGCTCCGCCGAACGGGCCCGCCTGCCGCTTCCGCCACCTGGAATCCCGTACCGACTCGCCGCCCACCTTGCGCCGTCCGGAGGCTTGCCGCGGCTCCGCCCGGCACGCATGCCGCGTCTGTCGGCAGCCCGCTTGGCGCGAGTGCTGCTGGGCGACGCAGCCGGTCGGGTCCGGTGGCCGGCGTCTCTCATGTTTGGACTTGCCGGTCCATTTTTGGGGGCGCATGATGAATGGACCAAACAGTCCACAGGGGCTCGGAACACCCCGGTGGTGGCCGCATCACAGACCGCTTGGTCGTCGGCCCGCGGCGCACGTGCATGACGTCAAGAAGGAAGGTCGACCATGGAAGCCGTTGAGCGCCTCAGTATCACCGAGGAACTCCGCCGTCTGATGGCCCGCTACGTCCGCTATGCGGATCGCCAGCGCTGGGACGACCTGGCGAACCTGTTCACACCTGACGGTACGTTCAGCCCGCACAAGCCGGACGGAACGGTGTGGCTGCACATGAACGGCCGGGACGAGATCGCCGCGACGATCGGCTCCAGCGGCGGCCCCGGCGTCACCCTGATCCACCACCTGTTCTCCGATGAGATCGACGTCGACTCGGAGACCACCGCCCACGGCGTGTTCGCGATGGAGGACATCGTCACCCGTCCCGAGGGTGCCGCGGTGTCCGAGACCGTTCCCTTCAGGGGCATGCACGGCTTCGGCCACTACCACGCACGTTTCGTCAAGATCGATGGTTCCTGGCAGATCGCCGAGCTCAAGCAGACCCGAGTCCGTCTGGACTTCACCGCCTGACAGCTTCCGTGACCCCTTCAGCAACACATTCCCTTTCATTCCAACAGAGAGCAGCATCGCCATGAGCAACAGCAACAAGCCCGTCGCGCTGGAGCCCCACCACATCGACGTCTCCCAGGACGCCCTCGATGACCTCAAGGACCGCCTCCAGAAGACCCGCTTCTTCGACGACCTGGACAACGAGGAGGAGTACTACGGCATCAGCACCGCCTACCTGAAGCCGCTCGTGGAGTACTGGGCGGGCGGCTTCGACTGGCGTGCGCAGGAGAAGCGGCTTAACGCCTACAACCAGCACAAGGTCGAGATCGACGGCGCACCCGTGCACTTCGTGTACGAGCGCGGCAGGGGCCCGAACCCGATCCCGCTCATCATCAGCCCCGGATGGCCGTGGCCCGGCGAGTTCAGCTACGGGCTCATCGGGCCGCTGACGGACCCCGCCGCCCATGGCGGTGACCCGTCCGTCTCGTTCGACGTCATCATCCCGGACCTGCCCGGCTTCGCCTGGTCCACCCCTGTCGGCAGAGGCGATCTGAACTACTGGAAGATCGCCGACATCCTGCACAAGCTCATGACCGAGGTGCTGGGCTACGAGAAGTACGGGGCGGCGGGTTCCGACTACGGAGCTCTGGTGACGAGTGCGCTCGGCCACAAGTACGCCGACAGCATCATCGGCCTGCACTACGGCCACGACATGCCTCCGGGCCAGTTCGCCAACGAGCGGTTCTGGGACCTGACCGACGGCAGCAAGATCCCCGAGGACGCCGCGCCGGAGCTGCGGGAGGGCTTGGAGAACTTCGTCAACACGTACGTCTCCCACGTCGCCGTGCACATGCTGGACGGCTCGACCCTCACCCACGGTCTGAACGACTCCCCCATCGGGATGCTCGCCTGGCTGCTGCGGCGGTGGAAGAAGTGGAGCGACAAGCGGGGCAACTTCGAGGAGGCCTTCCCCCGCGACTTCATCCTCACGCAGGCCACCGTCTTCTGGGTGACGCAGTCCATCGGCACCTCGATCCGGATGTACCGCAACGCGGTGCGTCACCCGTGGGTGCCCTCCCACGACCGTCGGCCCGTCGTCGAGCCGCCGGCCGGCTTCACCTTCCTGCTCGGTGACGCCTATCCGCCCGCCATCAACACCACCGAAGAGCGCATCGCCCTCTTCGAGAACGGGCCCACGCGCAGTTCTTTCAACGTGGTCAACGTCAATGCCCACAGGAAGGGCGGCCACTTCGTCCACTACGAGAACCCCGAGGCGTTCACCTCCGACCTCGTCGAGACCTTCCGCAGGATCGGTGGCTGACCCCGCGGGCGACAGACCTCCTGCTCCAGTCCCGGAAACAGCAGGCCAGACACCGTGCCGCTGCCTCACCGGGTGCCGTCCGACAACTTCGCACAGCTCAAGTTCGAGACCGTGCACCAGGCGGTGAACGGTGACATCGTCATCGCCGAGCAGATCCACGGTCTCGCCCTGCCCGGCGGGAAGCTCGCCCCGGTGATGAACATGGCGATCTACGAGCTCCGCGACGGCAGGATCGCGGCTTGGCGCGACTACACCAACCCCGCCTACGCGTCCACGTTGTTGCAGGCTTGAGCAGGCCGCTCCGCCATTCCTTTGCCGCGTGCCGACCGTTCGGCAGGCGTACCGACAGAACCGAGAGAAAGAGGGTGTGCGCCATGCGCGCCGTAGTAGTGGAAGAGCTGGGCGGACCGGAAGTGCTCCAGCTGAAGGAATGCCCCGACCCCGCACCAGGGCCGGGCGAACTGGTGGTGGACATCGACTTCTCCGGTATCAACTTCATGGACACCGGCACCCGCTCCGGATTCCCGGTGCCTGGCAACCCACCCTTCGTCCCCGGGGTCGAGGGCGCCGGACGGGTCACCGCCATCGGCGAGGGCGTCAGCGGCTTCGCCGTCGGCGACCGGGTGGCCTGGGCCTACGTCCACGGCAGCTACGCCGAGAGGATCGCGGTCCCCGCCGCCCAAGTCGTCCCCGTCCCGGACGACATCCCCAGCGACATCGCCGCCGCGACGATGATGCAGGGACTCACCGCACACCACTTCGTCACCGAGTCCGCGCCCCTGGCCGAGGGCGAGACCGCGCTCGTGCACTCCGCCGCCGGCGGGGTCGGGCGCATCGTGACCCAACTGCTCAAGCTGCGCGGCGCGCGCGTGATCGGCCTGGTCTCCCGCGAGGAGAAGGTCCAGGCCGCGAAGGCGGCGGGCGCGGACGAGGTCCTCGTCTCCTCGGGCGGTGACTTCGTGGATCGGGTCAAGGACCTGACCGACGGCGAGGGAGTCCACGCGGTCTTTGACGGCGGCGGCGCCGCCACGTTCTGGTCCTCGGCCGAGGTACTGCGACGGGTCGGGACCCTGGTCTACTACGGCCCGCTGATCGGCGACATCCCCACGGTGCGGCTGTTCGACCTGCCCAAGAGCATCAAACTCACCTACGCGGTGTTCGCCGACCACATTCACAACCGGGAGCTGCTGCTCCAACACACCGGAGACCTCTTCGACAAGATCCGCGAGGGCAAGCTACAGATCGACATCAGCGAGCGCTATCCCCTGGGCGCCGCCGAGCAGGCCCACGCCGACATCGAATCGCGCCGCACCTCCGGCAAGCTGCTGCTCGACCCGCGCCGTTGAGCCGGAATCCCCGAACGACGGCCTGACGCAGCTCAGATCTTCCCCCTGGCGGTAGGGAAGCTCGGCCGCATCGAGGAGAAGTGGACCGCGGGACTGCGCCCGGCCGAGCAGCACGCGGACTGACGCCAACATCGGCGGCTGTGAACCGGCAGGGTGGCGACTGCACCCAACCCGAAAATCGACTGCCCGCGCATCCCACACCGGGGCCCGGCGTTGCCGCGGCGGGCCCACCCTCGTCGAGGCCTGTGAGCCCCAAGTGCCGGTACTGGTGCAGGTTGTCGAGTGCACCGCCGTCAGTCTTCGTCCTCATCGTCCTCGACGGCGTCCGGGTCGCGGAAGGGGCGCAGGCTCTGGCCGGGGCCGGGTGGCCTTGATGTTGAACAGGTAGCGGCCCAGGAAGTTGATGTGCCGGTCCTTGAGAGGGGAGAGGCGGGCGACCGTCCTCGTCCTTGATGTCGTGGCCCTCGGGCCGGTGTTGATGCTCTTGACGGGGACCACGAAGCGCAGGCCGTCGACGGAGGCGAGCAGCCCGCCGCCCCACATCTGGGCCAGCCCGATGCGGGACTGGGCGGTGATGAGCGTGGCGTTCGCCGCGGCGATGGTGTCGGCACGCACATGGTTCTGGTCGACGTGGGACAGCCGCGAGCGCGGCAGGGCCTTGATCGTAGGGTCGATGACCGGGGTCAGGCCGATGTTGCAGCGCTGCGAGACCAGCAGCGCGACCAGGGAGGCGGGCAGGCCCTCCATCCGGGTGCGCCGCTCGGAGACGTGGCCGAAAGCGTCGAGGAACCCAGTCCAGGAGTGGACCTCGAAGAGCAGGTCCGGCAGGTCGATCCGGGGGAGCGTCGCCTCCGTGGTGGCCTTCAGCCAGGTCAGCGACTCCGGGTTCGCCCACGGCGCCGAGCTTGTCCACCGACAGGCGGGCGCGTCCGCCTGTCGGGGACGACGATCTCCACCCTCGCGTCGTCGCCAGCCTCCTCCAGCCGGTCGGCCATCTGTCGCCGCGCCGCGTCCAGCCCCCGGGTGAGTTGGGCCAACAGCGCGGTCCGCCGCGGCTCCGGAGCCCGCTCGACCGTCTGCGCCTTGCTCAACTGCCCGTACCGGGCCAGCGCGGACAGCCGATTCACCGGCACCCGCGACAGGTTCACCCGCCCCAGCGCGAACGCGGAATTCTCGTCCACACGCTCCATACACGGCCACCCCGAGCCGGTGCGCGTCCGTACGCCGCAGCGCGATCAGATCGCGGTCGTCATCGTCGAGGAAGAAGAACCGCTCCAGCTCCGGGCGCGTGGGCATCGCGGTGAACGTCCCGTACACCTCGGCCTGCTCGTCAGTCAGAAACTCCACCGGCACGGCCGGGACCGTAGCCACCCGAGACGCCCCGCCCGGCGGGTATCGCCGAACCCCAGCAGCACCGCCGGACGGTGTGGTGGCCGAGAAAGATCAATCTCAGCGGCACTTTCTGTACCGCTTCTGTACCGCAACTACTCACACCCGGGTACGGACCCGTCCGTGCGCGCACGCGCGCGAGGAGGCGCACGAAGAAACGTGCGGGGACGCGAGAGGACGCAGCAGAGAAGCTGAGAGACGGGGCAGTCGGCGGGAGCACCGGGGCAGCGGCGGAGCGTCCCCGGCGGTTCTCGGTGGGGGAGCGAGGAGAATGGTGTGGTGCGTTATTTGATCCTGGGCGTCACCGAGGCGTACGACCACGACGGGCAGCCGCTGCCCGTCGGTGGCCCGCGGCTGCGCGCGCTGCTGACCTCGCTCGCCGCGCACGCCACCCGCCCGACCACCGCCCTCGCCCCGGTCGACGCACTGATCGACGAAGTGTGGGGCGAGCGCCCGCCGGCCGACGCGCCCGCCGCCCTGCAAGCGCTGGTCGGCCGGCTGCGGCGCAACCTGGGCAAGCCGGCCGTACAGTCCGCGCCCGGCGGCTACCGGCTGACGGCCGCACCGCACGACATCGACCTCGCCGTCTTCGAGGAGCGGGCCCTGGCCGGCGGCCGTGCGCGGGGCGCCGGCGACCCCGCGACCGCCGCCGCCCTGCTGCGCGACGCGCTGGCCCTGTGGCGCGGCCCTGCCCTCGCCGACCTGCGAGGCCGTGCGGTGGCCACGGCCCGCGCCGACGCCCTCCGCCTCACCGCGCTCCATCAGCGCATCGAGGCCGACATCGCGCTGGGCCACGGCATCGACGCCATCCCCGAACTGCGCGAACTCATCGCCCAACACCCCCTGGACGAGCCCTTCCACGCCCAACTCATCCGCGCCCTGCGCGCCGCCGACCGCACGGCCGACGCCCTCACCGCGTACGAGAACGCCCGCCGCACCCTCGCCGAACACCTCGGCACCGACCCCGGCAGCGAACTACGCCAACTCCACGCGACCCTCCTCACCCCCGACGACGACCGTCCGCGCGGGCGGGTTGTGGGTACGGGGCCGGGGCCGGGGGTGGGTACGCGCGCGGGGGCGCGTGATGGGGCGGGTGCTGGTACGGATACGGGTGCGCGTGCTGGGGCGGGTGCCGGTACGGGGACGAGTGTCGGTACGGGTACGGGTGTCGGCGCCGGGGGCCCGGGGGCTGGTGGCGGGCCGGTGGTTGCCGGCGGGCGCGGCGGCGTGATCGGCGCGGCGGGTACGGGGCCTGACGACGGTGGCGCGAACGCCCGGGGCGGGGTTCGGCCCGACACCGACCGGGCGGCAGCGGCGAAGGACGACCCGGCGGCGGGTTCGGCGGCCGGTCCGGAGGTTGCTCCGACGGCTGTTCCCACGGCCGGCCCGGCGGCCGGCCCCTTGGCCCGACCCACGCCCGGCGCTGCGACTGACCCGCCAGGCGGCACACCGGGCGGCACGCCGACCGGACCGGTGAACGGCATTGTGGGTGGACCGCCAAGTAGCGTACGAATAAAGGCAGTTGAGGCCGTCAGCGATCTGCGGCGGGAGGGGCGCGCGGGGCATCCGGCCCCCGCCCCGGCTGCTGTCTCCGATCCGACTCCAACTCTGTCCCCGGCCCCAACCCCAACCCTGTCCCCGACCCCGACCCCGACCCCGTCCGCAACGGCGACGGCCGGCGCGCGGCAGTCCGCCGGGAGCGCGACCGTCGGGGCCGCAGCCGCAGCCGGTGCCAAGGCAGCGGGCGCCACGGCAGCCGAACCCCTCCCCGTAGCCCCCCTAGCCGCCGAGCCCCGGCCCGCAGAGCTCCCAGCCACGCCGCCCCCGGCAGCAGGTACGGGCCCCCGGGGCTGGCAGGGGCCGCCGGGCAACCTCCGGGCGCGGCTCACCAGCTTCGTCGGTCGAAGTGCCGAAATCCGCGCGCTGGGACGGGAGTTGAGCGGCGCGCGTCTGGTCACGCTCACCGGACCGGGAGGTTCCGGCAAGACCCGGCTCTCCGAAGAGACCGCCGCCACCGTCACCGGCGACTACCCCGACGGCGTCTGGATCGCCGAACTCGCACCGCTCGACAGCCCGGCCGACGTCGCCGGTGCGGTGCTCAGCGCCGTGGGCCGACGGGACACCACCCTGCACGGTGGTGGCCTGGAATCGCGGGTCGGCTCCGACTCCATAGCGCCCACCGCCCGCCTGGTCGAACACTGCGCCCACCGCCGGCTGTTGTTGGTGCTCGACAACTGTGAGCACGTCATCGCGGCGGCGGCCGAACTCGCCGACACGCTGCTCACGCACTGCCCCGGCGTCACGGTGCTGGCCACCAGCCGCGAACCGCTCGGCGTGCCGGGCGAGGCGGTACGGCCCGTCGAACCCCTGCCGCCCGCCCCGGCCCACCGGCTCTTCGCGGAGCGCGCCGCCGCCGCGCGCCCCGGGTTCGACCCGGCCGGCGCCCCGGAGACCGAGGCGGCCGTGGCCGAGATCTGTCGCCGCCTGGACGGCCTGCCGCTGGCCATCGAACTCGCCGCCGCCCGGCTGCGGATGCTCTCGCCGCTCCAGATCGCGGATCGGCTCGACGACCGGTTCCGGCTGCTGACCAGCGGAAGCCGCACCGTACTGCCGCGCCAACAGACGTTGCGCGCGGTCGTCGACTGGTCCTGGGACCTGCTCGACGAGCGGGAACGCGCCGTACTGCTGCGGGCCTCCGTGTTCGCCGGTAGCTGGGACCTGTCGGCGGCCGAGGCGGTCTGCGCCGACGGCCCGTACGACCCATTGACGACCGCCCCGCACATCCAGCACACCCCGCACGCCGCGCACATCCCGCACCCCGGCCGTGACCCCATCGACCCGGGGGACGTGCTCGACCTGCTCGGGGCGCTGGTGGACAAGTCCCTCCTGGTCGTCACGCACACCCCGGCCGGGCCCGACGACAGCGGCGGCGTGCCGCGGTACCGCATGTTGGAGACGATCCACGAGTACGTCACCGAGCGGCTCACCGAACGGGCCCTGGCCGGTCCGCGGGGCCGCGCCGAACGCATCGCGACCGGCCGCCGACACGCCCGCTACTTCCGCGACCTCGCCCGGGCGGCCGAACCGAAGCTGCGGTCCGCCGACCAACTGCCCTGGCTGCGCCGCCTTGAGGTGGATCTCGACAACTTCCGTACGGCCCTGCACCGCTGCCTCACCCCGATCGAGCGCCGCACGGCGGATGCGGCCACCCCCCACGCCCCCGCCCACCCGCTGCGTTCCGGCCACGCAGCGCCCCCGCAGCCCGGCCGGCACGACAACGGCATCGACGACCTGGTGACCGCCACCGACCTGGTCTTCGACCTCGGCTGGTTCTGGTGGCTCCGTGACTACCGGGACGAGGGCGCGGGCTGGGTCGGCCGCGTACTGGACGTCGACGCGTCCCGACCGGCCGGGCCGCACCCTCCCACGGACCGGCCGGCCCCACCCGGCCCCGCGCTCGGCCATCCCGAGCCGGCCGCGGCCCCGCCGGACGGCGACCCCGTACCCGACCATCCCGAGCCGGCCGCGATCCCGCCGCCGGGCGGCGATTCCGTGACTCCGCCGAACGTCGATTCCGCGGCCCCGCCGGACGGCGACCCCGCGGCCGACCGCTACTGGCGCCGGCTCGACCTCCAGCTCCTCCACTACTTCCTGCTCTCCGAACACCGCTCGTCCGACGTCCTCCAGGACCCGACCACGGTGGAGGTGTCCCGCGCCATCCGAGACGCGTACCACGCCCACGAGGGGAAGCGGAGCGCACGCTTCCCCGGGCTGCTGTGGCCGTTCACCGGCTACCTCATCGACGGGCACATGGGCGGGAACGCGCTGCTCGACCGGTCGCTCGCCAACGTGCGCCGGTACGGTGACGACTGGGCGGTCGGCGTCCTGTTGATGTTCCGCACCCACATGGCCATCGACACCACGGGCGGAATGCGGCGGATCAACGAGGACTGGGCGGAGTTGCGCGCCATCAGCCGGCGGGTGGGCGACCGGTGGATGCTGACCCAGGCCCACGAGGCGAGCGGCGAGATGGCGGCGATGGACGGCCGCTACGCCGCGGCCCGCGCCGACTTCCGCGAGGCGCTGCGGCTGGCCGCCGAACTCGGCGCGCACACCGAACGCCCGTTCCTCATCTCCCGGCTCGGCGACCTCGCCCACACCTGCGGCGACCCCGTGGCAGCCGGCGAATTCCTCGACCAGTCGGACGAGGTGGCAAGTCGGTTCGGCGGCGAACAGGTGCGCGCCTTCAACGACTCGCTGCGCGCCTCCATCGCCTTGCAGTACGGCGACGTCGCCAGCGCCCGCACCTACTGCCAGCGGGCCCGCGAGGCGGCCCGCAACACCTCGCCGCCACCCCAGTTCGCCCTCGCTCTGGGCGGCGTGGAAGCCCAGGTCAGCGCTGCGTCGGGGGATGTACGCGGCGGGCTCGGCCGGGTGCGCGACGCGCTGTCCGACGGCATCGCCACCAACTGCACGGAGGTCCTGCTCGCCCGTACGGCCGAGATCGGCGCGTACCTCCTCACGGTGCTCGGCGAGCACGTCGCCGCGGCCCGGCTGCTCGGGCTCACCGACGGCTGGCGCGGCGCCCTGCCCCGTACCCCGCTCGCCCGCGCACTGGCGGACCGGGTCGCACGCGCGGGCGGGCGCGCGCTGGGCGATGCGGAGTTCGCCGCTCTGCGCCGGCAGGGTCGGGAACTCCCGGTCGCCGCCGCCGTCATGCTGGTCGGCGAGTTCGCCGATCCACCGGCCGATCTACTGGCCGATCCACCGGCCGATCCGCCGGTTGGGCCGCTGGCCGGGCCTCCGCCCCCTCCGCCGCGGCCGTCGGCCGGGCCTCCTCCGCCACCGCTTCCGCCGGCCGGACCACCTCCACCTCCCGAGCCCCCCGAGCCGCTTCTGTCTCCCGCGCCGGGCGAAGCTCTACCCCCCGAGCCGGGCGCGCCGAACGTGCTGAGCGCGCTCCCGGAACCACCTGCCCCGACCGGCGAGGACGTCTGACCGGTCGGCATCGGGCGGCCACGGGCCGGAGGGCGGGCCGCCGCGGGGCCGGAGCCGCCGCCGCAGGCCGGGCCGTCGCGGGTCGGTCGGAGTCGGGCCGCCGGAGTCGGGGCCGAGCCGTCGCGGAGTCGCAGCCGGAGCCGGGCGGTCGCGAGGCCCGTGGGCCGGGCCGGCGATCACTGCCCCGCAGCCTCCGAGCCACCCGCCGCGGCCCGCTCGATGCGAGCGAACTGCCCATCGGCCAGGGTGAGTTCGAGCGCCCTGGCGTTCTCCGTGAGGTGCGCGACCGACCTGGTGCCCGGGATCGGCAGCACATGGGGCGCGCGGTGCAGCAGCCAGGCCAGAGCCGTCTGCGCCGGCGTGGCACCGAGTTCCGCCGCGACCTCGGCGAGCGGCCCGTCCTGGCGCGCGTGGCTGCCGGTCGCGACCGGGAAGTACGGTACGAACGCGATGCCCTCGGCCGCCGTGTGCGCCACCACCTCCTCATGACCGCGGGTCGCCAGGTTGTACACGTTCTGCACGGCCGCGATCGGTGCGGTCCGCCGGGCCTCGGACAGCTCGGCCACGGTCACCTCCGACAGCCCGATGTGCCGCACCTTCCCCTCCTGCTGCAACTGGGCGAGCGCGCCGACCTGCTCGGCCAGCGGCACGTTCGGGTCGATGCGGTGCAGGTAGAGCAGGTCGATGCGGTCGGTCCGCAGCCGGCGCAGGCTCAGCTCGGCCTGCTGGCGCAGATACGCGGGATGCCCGAGCGGCACCCACTCGGTGGTCGACGGCCGCACCACACCGACCTTCGTGGCCACCACCAGGTCGTCCCGGCGCGGGTGCAGCGCCTCGGCGATCAGTTCCTCGCTCGCGCCGAGCGCGTAGGCGTCCGCCGTGTCGATCAGGTTCACCCCGAGGTCCACGGCCGCCCGCAGCAGCGCAATGGCCTCGTCCCGGTCGGTCGGCGCGGTCCAGATGGGTGTCGCCATCCCTCCGGGTGCTTCCGGAGAGTCGGTGAGCCGCATGGCCCCGTACCCGATCCGCCGCACCGACAGCTCACCACCTATCCGGAACACCCGGCTGAGCTGCGAGGTTGTAGCTTCGGTCGTCGTCTCTTGCGCGGTGTTCGTCATGCCGGGGACGCTATGACCTGACATGGATGAGAGATTCAAGCGGTTGTGAGGGGGATCACGATGGAGACCGTGACCGGTGCCATGAAGATCGGCGAACTGTCGACGCGTACGGGCGTGAACGTGCGCCTGCTGCGCTACTACGAGGAACAGGGCCTGCTCACATCGGAACGCACCCCCGGCGGACACCGCGTCTACGGCGCCGACGCCCCACGGGTCGTACGCCGCATCCGCCAACTCCTCGCCGCCGGCCTCTCCACCCGCATCATCGGCGAGATCCTGACCTGCGTCTGCGGCAGCGACGAAGAGATCGAACCCTGCCTCGGCCCCCTCCTGCTCGACCAACTACGCGACCTGGACCAACAGTTGGACCGCCTCGCCCTCACCCGCGCCTCCCTCGCGGATCTCGTCGCCACGACGGGTGGAGAGTCGGAGTGAGCCGGGGCCTGCCTGGCACCCCTCGGGTGGGTTGACCCGGCGGTCGGCTGGGTCGGTCGGTCGGTCGGCCGGCTGGGTTGGTTGGTTGGTTGGGTCGGCCGGCTGGGTTGGCTGGGTTGGTTCGGTACGCGGTCGGGTTAGGGCCCGAGCAGCCCTGGCCTCCCAGCAACCCCGGCCCTCCCCCAGCAACCTTGGCCACCCCGCCAGCCCCGGCCATGCAGCAGCCCCAGCCACCCCGCCAGCCCCGACAACCTCAGCAGCCCAGGCCACCCCCAGCGGCCCGGCCGCCCCCCGCCCCCTCACCGGCAGCCGATGCGGGACTCGGCCCAGTCGCCGAGCGAGACGTAGCCGAAGACCGACTGCGGCTCGACGACCAGCCGGATCGAGGTCTGCCCGGCCAGCGAGACCCGTACCGGTACGGCCGGCTCACCAGCGCGTACGACGCCCGAGCGCCACAGCCGCGCCGAGTCGCCGTAGACCGCGAACCGTGCCGCGCCCACCCCCTGCGTGAGGTCGTCGAGCCCGACGAACGCCTCGTACGACACACAGGTGCGGTTCAGATCGATGGTCACCGACGACGGCGCGTGCATCGTCGCGCCGTGCGCGTAGCGCTTGCCGTCGATCGCCAGGCCGTCGCGCTGCCACAGCGGACTGCTGCCGAGCAGCCGCACCTCCGGCTTGGTGCCGTCGCCGACGCCGCCGTACTCCAGCCGGTTGACCTGGTACACGGTCGGCGGCGGAGGCGGCTTCGGCAGCGGCGGTTTGGGCGTGGGCTTCGGG
>NZ_JBEHZD010000148.1:0-14732 GCF_040240285.1 Streptomyces sp. HSW2009
CCCCCCCCCCGGCCCGCCCCCCCCCCCCCCCCCCGGGCCCAACCCCCCCCCCCCCCCCCCCCCCGCCGGGGGGGGGGGGGGGGGGGGCTCGACGCGTAACGAGGGTGCACCCCGCGGCCGGTGGGCCGGCTAGGAGGCGGCGATCTCGTCCCGTACCGCGCGGAAGGCGGCGACCGCGTTCCGTACGTCCTCGGTCGAGTGCGCGGCCGAGAGCTGGACCCGGATGCGGGCCTTGCCCTTGGGGACGACCGGGTAGGAGAAGGCGATCACGTAGATGCCCCGCTCCAGCAGTGCGGCGGCCATCCGGGCGGCCAGCGCCGCGTCGCCGACCATGACGGGCGTGATGGCGTGCTCGCCGGGCAGCACGTCGAAGCCGGCCGCCGCCATCTCCGAGCGGAACAGCGCGGTGTTGGCGCGCAGTTGCTCGCGCCGCTCGCCGGAGGCGGCGAGCAGCTCCAGCACCTTCAGCGAGGCGCCGACGATGGAGGGCGCGAGCGAGTTGGAGAACAGGTACGGGCGCGAGCGCTGCCGCAGCAGTTCCACGATCTCCGCCCGGGCGGCGACGTAGCCGCCGCTGGCGCCGCCGAGCGCCTTGCCCAGGGTGCCGGTGACGATGTCCACCCGGTCCCGCACACCGAACAGCTCGGGCGTGCCCCCGCCGTGCTCACCGACGAAGCCCACCGCGTGCGAGTCGTCGACCATCACCATGGCGCCGTACCGCTCGGCCAGGTCGCAGATCTCGTCCAGCGGGGCGATGTAGCCGTCCATCGAGAACACGCCGTCGGTGACGACCAGCGTGCGCCGGGCGCCCGCCGCCTCCTTCAGACAGCGCTCCAGGTCGGCCAGGTCCCGGTTGCGGTAGCGGTAGCGGGCGGCCTTGGAGAGTCGGATGCCGTCGATGATGCTGGCGTGGTTGAGCTCGTCGGAGATCACCGCGTCCGCCTCGGAGAGCAGCGTCTCGAAGACCCCGCCGTTGGCGTCGAAGCACGAGCTGTACAGGATCGTGTCCTCGGTGCCGAGGAACTCCGAGATGCGCTGCTCCAGTACCTTGTGCGGCTCCTGGGTGCCGCAGATGAACCGCACCGACGCCATGCCGAAGCCCCAGTCGTCCAGGGCCTGCTTGGCGGCGGCGATCACCTCGGGGTGGTCGGCCAGGTCGAGGTAGTTGTTGGAGCAGAAGTTGACGACCGATGCGTCGCCAACGCGGACGCTCGCGGACTGCGGGCTGGAGATGACGCGCTCGGACTTGTACAGGCCGGCGTCACGGATCTCATCCAACTCGGTACGCAGGTCCTGGCGCACGCTGTCGAACACGGGAACTCCTTCGGGGCGGGTCGGTGGTGGCGCGGGGGGGGCGGGGGGGGGCGGGGCCCCCGGGCGGGGGGGGGGGGGGGGGGGGGGGGGGGGGGGGGGGGGGGGCCCCACCGGGGGGGGGGGGGGGGGGCAGTCGTGGGTGGGACGGGTCCAGTCAATGATGACCTTGCCGCATTCACCGGAGCGTGCGGCGTCGAACGCCTCGGCGTGCTGCTCGAAACCGAACCTGTGGGTGATGACGGACGAGATGTCCAGACCGTTCTGGAGCAGCACCGACATCGCGTACCAGGTCTCGAACATCTCCCGGCCGTAGATGCCGCGCAGCGTCAGCATCCGGGTCACCACCGTGGCCATGTCCACCGGCACCTCTTCGGCCGGCAGGCCGAGCACCGCGATCCGGCCGCCCGGGCTCATGGTGGCGATCATGTCGCGCAGCGCGTCCGCGCGCCCCGACATCTCCAGGCCCACGTCGAAGCCCTCGCTCATGCCGAGTTCCGGCATCACCTCGGCGATGGACTGGGTGCTGACGTCCAGGCTGACGGTGGCGCCCAGCTTGCGGGCGAGGTCGAGCCGGTAGGGGCTGATGTCGGTGATGACCACGTTGCGGGCGCCGGCGTGCCGGGCGATGGCCGCGGCCATCATGCCGATCGGGCCGGCGCCGGTGACCAGCACGTCCTCGCCGAGCACCGGGAAGGAGAGCGCCGTGTGCACGGCGTTGCCGAACGGGTCGAAGATCGCCGCCACGTCGAGGTCGATGGGGTGGCGGTGCACCCATACGTTGGACGCGGGCAGCACCACGTACTCGGCGAACGCGCCGTCGGTGTGCACGCCGAGGCCAATGGTGCGGATGCACAGGTGGCGGCGGCCGGCCATGCAGTTGCGGCACTTGCCGCACACCAGGTGGCCCTCGCCGCTGACGGTGTCGCCCGGGGTCACGTCCGTGACGCCCGCGCCCACCTCGACGACCTCGCCGACGAACTCGTGACCGATGACCAGGGGGGCGCGGACCGAGCGGGCCGCCCAGTCGTCCCAACTCGCGATGTGCAGATCGGTCCCGCAGATGCCGGTGCGCAGCACCCGGATGAGCACCTGGCCCGCCTCGGCGTGCGGCGTCGGGACCTCGGTCAGTTCGATGCCGGGCCCGGCGGCGGTCTTCACCAATGCCTTCATGGGCGCCACTGTGCTGTGTCCACCCTGTGAAGTCCATCGGCATTTTCCCAGGTCACCTATGAAGGCGAGCTTCACAGACATGCCATACTGCCCCGATGATCGACCCTCGAAGGCTGCGGGTGCTGCGCGCGCTCGCGGACCACGGCACCGTCACCGCCGCGGCCCAGGCCCTCTACCTCTCGCCCTCCGCCGTCTCCCAACAACTGGCCGCGTTGGAGAACGAGGTCGGCCACGCACTGCTTGAGCGGCGCGGGCGCGCGGTGCGGCTGACCGCCACCGGGACGGTGCTCGCCGGCCACGCCACCAAGATCGCCGCCCAGCTCGAACGGGCCGAGGCGGACGTCGCCGCCTGCGCGGCGGGCGTGACCGGAGAGGTCACGGTGGTCGCCTTCGCTACCGCGATCACCGAGGTCGTCGCGCCCACCCTGGTCGCCCTGCGGGAGCTTGCGCCCGGGGTGCGGGTACGGGTCAAGGACGCGGAGGGTCGCGAGTGCCACCGGCTGCTGGTGGCGGGCGAGGCCGATGTGGCGGTCGCCGTGGAGGACCGGGAGACGCTCGGCCGCTGGGACGACCGGATGCTGCGCGAGCCGCTGTACGCGGAGCCCTTCGACGTGGTGCTGCCCGCCGACCACCCGCGGGCCGGGGCGCCCGACGTGGAGCTCGCAGCGCTGGCCGATGCCCCGTGGATCACGCCCTGGCCGGGGAACCCGGTCCACGACGCCGTGGTGCTCGCCTGTCACGAGGCCCGTTTCCAACCCCGGGTGGCATCGATGTCGGACGACTTCCGGGCGGTGTGCGCCCTGGTCGCCGTGGGTGCGGGCGTCGCCCTGGTGCCCAGGTCGGCGCTGCCGGGCGCGGCACCCACGGGCGTCACGGTCCGCCCCGTACGCGGCCACGGCCCCACCCGCAAGGTGTTCACCGCGGTACGGGCCGGCACCGAGGGCCACCCGCTGCTCCGCCAGGCGCTGGCCGGGCTCCGGGAGACGGCGGCGGCGCTCCCGGTGTGAGGTGTCGAGGCGGTGCGGGACCGGCGGCGCGGTCAGGCCGTGGGGTGCCCCGGGCCGGGCGGGCGCGGGGTGGTGCGGCGGGGGCGGTCCGTCATCACCTGGTCGCACAGTGCGGCACAGGTGCGGTTGATCAGGCGTGAGACGTGCATCTGTGAGATCCCGAGGTGTTCGGCTATCCGGCTCTGTGTCATGTCGCAGAAGAACCGCAGATAGAGGATGTACCGCTCGCGTTCGGGCAGCCTGCTGAGCTCGGGTCGTACCGCCTCCCGGTCGATGACCTGGTCGAAACCCGGCTCCTGGTCGGCCAGCGTGTCCAGCAGTGAGTAGCCGTCCTCGGCGCTGGAGAGCTCGGCGTCCAGCGACAGCGCCGTGTAGCTGTCGAGCGCCTGCAACCCCAGCCGTACGTCGTCCGCGCTCAGCCCGGTGTGCGCGGCGATCTCCGCCACGTCGGGGACGCGGTCCTCCAGGCTCGGGCCCAACTCCCGGCAGGCGGTGCGCACCCGGTTGCGCAGCTCCTGCACCCGGCGGGGTACGTGCACCTCCCACATGTGGTCTCTGAAGTGCCGCTTCACCTCGCCCACGACGGTCGGCACGGCGAAGCTCTCGAAGGCGATGCCCCGCGTCGGGTCGTACCTGATGACGGCCTTCACCAGGCCGAGCTGTGCCACTTGCCGCAAGTCCTCCAGGGCCTCGCCGCGGTTGCGGAACTGTCGGGCGAGACGGTTGGCCATCGGTATCCAGGCCGTGATGATGCGGGCCCGCAGTGCGTCCTTCTCCGGGCCGTCGTCGAGCACGGACAGTCGACGGAAGTCGGCGGCCGTATCGGGCGCGTCGTCATGCGGATGTTTGGCCGGGCGATGGTGGTGTACTCGGGCTGTGGTCATGGAACAGCTCCCGGAACGGCGGACGGATCTCCACCGGGGCGCCGCTGTACCGCTCCGCACGGCAAGGGGGAGCGGTGACCGCCCCGGGGTGGTGCGTGCCTTGGGTCCGTAGCACGTCCTGCTCGCCCTCGCGGCCGGCGCGGGTGCCGTCGGCAGCGGGCACTGCCGATCGCCGCATCGGGGCCGATCGGGCACTTTCCACGGTAGCCACTTCCGCCGACTGACGCATTCAGGCGGTGGCGGGGCCGGGGTGCGGGCCGGTGCCAGGCCGTATGCCAGGGGTGCGGTCGCAGGCGAGGGAGTGCGGGTGTGGTCGTGTCGTCCGCCGGTGGGCCGCGGCCCCCGCGGTGCCAGCCCGGGCCGACCGGGACAGCAAGACGTGCGCGGGCGCCTCAGGAGACGCCGCGCGGTCGGAACTGGATGCTGATCCGCGGGCCCGCGGAGCGTCGGGTCTTCGGGACGGCGTGGTCCCACGTGCGCTGACAGCTTCCGCCCATCACGACCAGGTCGCCGTGGCCCAGCGGCCGGCGCAGCACCGGGCCGCCCGCGCGCGGGCGCAGCAGCAGCGGGCGCGGCTGGCCGACCGAGACGATCGCCACCATCGTGTCCTCACGCGCGCCCCGGCCGATCCGGTCCCCGTGCCAGGCGACGCTGTCCCGCCCGGCGCGGTAGAAGCACAGCCCCGCGGTGACGAACGGCTCGCCCGACTCCGCCGCGTAGTGCGCGCTGAGCCGGTCCCTGGCCGCTTCGAGCACGGGGTGCGGCAGCCGGTCGCCGGCCCGGTAGTTGGCCAGGAGACGGGGCACCTGCACCGTCCGCTCGTACATCCGGCGCTGTTCGGCGCGCCAGGGCACCGACTCGGCCAGCGCGGCGAAGAGCGCGTCCGCACCGGTCAGCCAGCCGGGCAGGACGTCGATCCAGGCGCCGTGCGCCAGGTGGGTGCGGCGCAGGGCGGTCAGTGGGCGGGGCCCGACCTCCTCGGCGGCGGCGAAGAGCGAACCTTGCAGGGGAACCGGCATGCCGTCAGCATACGCTCGAATCGAACGTGTGCTCGATTCGAGGATGTGGGCAAAGCGGCGATGGTCGGATTTTTATGGAAACTGGACGGTCGCCCGGGCGTCACCCGGATGCCAGCATGTGCGCATGGGCCGTTCCCGGTACGCGTCAACCGCCGCCACCGGGGGACCCCACCCGGCGCAGGACCGCCCCCGGTCGCTCCTCGGCGTACGCAGCATCGCCGGCCAGATCTTCTGGCTCCAGGTGCTCATCGTGCTGCTGATCGTGGCCACCGGGCTGACCGCGCTGGTGCTCCAGACCCGCCGCGACGACGAGCGCGAGGCACGCCACCGCGCGCTGGCCGTGGCCACCACGTTCGCCCAGGCGCCGGGCATCCCCGACGCGCTGCGCTCGGCCGACCCCAGCGCCGCCCTCCAGCCGCGCGCCGAGGGCGCACGGGTCGGCTCCGACGTGGACTTCGTCGTCGTCATGCGGACCGACGGCACCCGCTACACCCACCCCGAACGGGACCGGATCGGGCGCAAGTTCGTCGGCGACATCGGGTCGGCCCGCAACGGCCGGGCCAGCACCGAGACCGTGCACGGCACCATCGGCGACGTCGTCCAGGCGGTGGTACCGGTCACTGACCACGACGGCCGGGTCATCGGCCTGGTCTCCGCCGGCCTGCGCACCAGCCGGGTCAGCGAGTCGCTCCACGACGAACTGCCCATCCTGCTCGGCGGCGGCACCGCCGGCCTCGCCCTGGCCCTCGGCGGCAGCGTGCTCGCCGGCCGCCGCCTGCGCCGCCAGACCCACGGACTCGACCCGGCCAGAATGACGCGGATGTACGAACACCACGACGCGGTGCTGCACGCCGTCCGCGAGGGGGTGCTCATCGTGAGTGGCGACCGCCGGCTGCTGCTCGCCAACGACGAGGCGCGGCGCCTGCTCGCCCTGCCCGCCGACGCCGAGGGCCGGCCGGTCACCGCGCTCGGCCTGGACGCCCCGCTGGCCGACGTGCTCGCCGCCGGCCGCGCCACCACCGACGAGGTGGTCCGCGCCGGCGACCGGCTCCTCGCCGTGAACAACCGCCCCACCGACCGGCACGGCGGCCCACCCGGCACCGTCGCCACCCTGCGCGACACCACCGAACTCCACACCCTCAGCGGCCGGGCCGACAGCGCCCGCAACCGACTGCGGCTGCTGTACGAAGCGGGCACGGCGATCGGCACCACCTTGGACGTGCGCCGCACGGCCGAGGAGTTGGCGCACGTCGCGGTGGGCGGCTTCGCCGACTTCGTCACCGTGGACCTGGCCGCGGCGGGGGGGCGCGGCGAGGCGCCACCGGCGCACGGCGTCGGCAGGCTGCGCCGCGCGGCCCTGGCCGGCATCCGCACCGACCATCCGCTGTACCCGGTCGGCACGCTCATCGACGTCGCGCCCGGCACCGCGCACGCCCGCTGCATCGCGGCCCGACGCGCCGGCTGGGAACCGCGGCTGCACACGGCGACCGAGTGGCGGGCCCAGGACCCCGAGCGCACCGGGCGCATCGTGGACGACGGGCTGCACGCGCTGATCGCGGTGCCGCTACGGGCCCGCGGCGGCATCCTGGGCGTGGTGGGGCTGTGGCGCGCCGACGCGTCCGCACCCTTCGACGAGGACGACCTCGCCTTCGCCGAAGAGCTGGTCGCCCACGCCGCCGTCTGCCTGGACAACGCCCGCCGCTACACGCGCGAGCACGCCATGGCCGTCACCCTCCAACAGAGCCTGTTGCCCCGCGGGTTGCCCGAACAGCGCGCACTGACCGTGGCGCACCGCTACCTGCTGGCCAGCTCCGGGGTCAGCGGCGACTGGTTCGACGTGATCCCACTGCCGGGGGCCAGGGTCGCGCTCGTCGTCGGCGACGTCGTCGGACACGGGCTGCACGCCGCGGCCACCATGGGCCGGCTGCGCACCGCCGTGCACAACTTCTCCTCGCTCGACCTGCCGCCCGATGAACTCCTCGGCCACCTGGACGAACTCGTCACCAGCATCGACCACGTGGATCACACCGGCCCCGCGGACGGCACCCGCCCCGCGGACGACGCCGCGCACGCGGTCCACGCCGACCACGCCGACCACGGCGGCTTCGCGGACGGCACCGCAGTAGCCGCCACCGGAACGGCCGGCGGCGCGCCCCCGGTCACCGGCGCGACCTGCCTGTACGCCATCTACGACCCGGTCGAGAGCCGCTGCGTGCTGGCCCGCGCGGGCCATCCGCCGCCGCTGCTGGTGCGCCCCGCCGGCACGGTGGAGGTTCCCGACGCGCCGGCCGGACTACCGCTCGGCGTCACCGGACTACCCTTCGAGGCCGTCGAGTTCCCGATGCCCGCCGGCAGCCGACTGGTGCTCTACACCGACGGGTTGATCAACCAGGGCACCCGCGACCTGGACGCCGGGCTCGACCGACTCGCCGACACCCTGCGCGGCCCGCTCCGTACGCCGGACGAGACCTGCCGCGCGGTCCTCGACGCACTGGTCGGCCAGCGCCCCGACGACGACGTGGCGCTGCTCGTGGCCCGCGCCGAAGCGGTGCCGCGGGAGTGGGTGGCCACCTGGGAGGTGCCCGCCGACCCGGCCGCGGTCGCCGGCGTACGGGCCAAGGTCAGCGGCCGACTCGCCGCCTGGGGCCTGGGCGAGGACGCGTTCACCACCGAACTCATCCTGAGCGAGCTCATCACCAACGCGATCCGCTACACCTCGGGCCCCATCCGCGTCCGGCTGATCCGCGACGCCGCCCTGATCTGCGAGGTCGCCGACGCCAGCAGTACCGCCCCGCACGTGCGCTACGCGGCCACCACCGACGAGGGCGGGCGCGGCCTGTTCCTGGTCGCCCAGTTCGCCGAGCGCTGGGGCACCCGCTACACCCCCACCGGCAAGGTCATCTGGACCGAACAGCCGCTACCGCAGTCGGCGGCGCGCCCCCCCCGCTAGGGGCGCCCCCCCCGCCCCCCGGGCCCCCCGGGGGGGGGGGCCCCCCCCGCGGCCCGCGGCCCCCCCCCCCCGGCCGCCGGGCCTCAGCGGGTGCGTACCGCCAACGCCTCGGAGACGGTCAGCGCCTTGTCCGAGCTGTTCGCCGGCTGCGCCGTCAGCGTCCACCGGTAGCCGCCCGACGGCACCTTGGCGCCGCCAGAGGTGCCGTCCCACTCGACCGACAGCGCGCCGCGCGCACCGGAGCCGGAGAACTCGCGCACCACCTGGCCGCCCGGCGTCCTGCGCACCGTCAGCTTCCAGTTCGTGACGGCCTTCGAGAGCTGCCAGGACGCCTTCCAGGTGCCCGCCTTACGGGCATCGAGCACCGCGGGCACCGAGGTCGCGGTGGCCGCCAGCGGCGAGGTGCGCACCTGCGGCCACTGCACCTTCACGTCGCCGTGCGCGTCCAACGAGGCGACCGCGCCGCCGAACCGGTCCACCGCCCAGAACAGCCCGCGCCGGTCCTGCGGTGCGTGCAGCGGGGCGGGCAACTCGGTCAGCACGCGTGTGCCCACCTGCTCGGCCGGGACCGCGTCCGGGAAGTAGGTGATCTTCAGCGCGCCGGCCGCGTCGTCCTGGCTCACCAGGTAGCCGTCGGCGAGCTGGGCCGGCCCGGTGGGCACGCTGATGGCGCGCCGGGTCGTCTGGTCGTACACGCCGGCGGCCCGACCCGGCCCACAGGACCAGTACAGCCAGCGGCCCACGACCTGCACGTCGGCCAGGTCCGCCGCGGCGCAGGTCGCGCCGGTCTGGATCGTGCCGGTCACCTTCATCGACGGCAGCGACGTCGAGGTGAGCGTGCCGGTGGCGCTGCCCGGCGTCCACAGCGTGTTGCCCCACAGGGCGGCGGCCCTGGCCGGGCCGGTCGCCAGCACCTTGGTGCCGTCGCGCACTTCCTGACGCTCGGCGTACGGGCGCACCACCCGGTAGGTGCCGGCCGCCGCGACCACATGGGGCGTCTCGTACGTCTCGTGGACGATCTTGCCCTCGCCGGTGCCGGTCAGCCGCAGGCAGTCGCCGTAGCAGGAGACGTAGTAGCCGCTGGAGCCCGGGTCGCCCGAACCGTCACCCGGCACCCAGTAACCCAGGTCGCCCTCGTCGCGCAGCGGGCCGGCGGTCAGCTTGCCGTCCGTCGACAGGGACAGGTCGGAGGTGGACAGCGAGGTGCCGTCGTAGGGTTCGGTGCTGCGCGGGTTCTCGCCCGCGAGCAGCACCCGGCCCTTGTCGACGGCGAGCCCGCCGACCTCCCACACCGACTGCGCCGGGAGCGCGGTACGCACCGCGACGGCCGGCTCCCCGCCCGGCCCGGCGGTGATGCGGCGCAGCGCCCAGTCGTCCGCGCCGCTGCCGCCCTCCACCACCCGGCTGCCGTCCTCGGCGGAGACGATCAGGTCCCGCGAGCGCGGCAGCAGGGTCCGCACCGGCCCACCGGACAGCGGCACGGCCCGCACCGGTCGCTGCTTGTCGGTCGGGCTCACGTACACCAGCCAGTCACCCACCACACCGGTCTCGGTGTTGAAGTCGGTCGCCCCGTCCAGCGTGGTGATCGCGGTGCCGGGACGCTCGGGGTGGTGCCGGTCGACCACGTACGTGTGCGAGATGTCGAACTTCTTGTCCACGGCCAGGAAGACGATCTTGTCGGGGGAGAGCCGCGGGTACTCCACGACGCCGTACTGCTCGGTGGGCAGCAGCGTCGCCTTCGCGCTGGCGAAGTCGAGCAGCACGGTGCGCCAGGGGCCGTCGCCGACCGGCTTGTACCAGAACACCGCCCCCGTGCTGTCGGACGCGGGCGTGTACAGGTAGGGGCCCATGTCGTCGGGCAGCCCGGTGACGGCCCGCTCGACCGGCTTGCCGCCGTCGGCGGGCACCTCAAGCAGCCGCAGGGTGTTCTTGCCGTTCACCTTGCGCAGGGTGACCAGCCGGTTCTTGGCGAACACATCGGTGACGGCGTCGGTCTCGGGCACGTCCACGGTGACCGTGGTGCCGCTCGCGTAGTGCCGGATGCGCCGGTCCTGGCTGTCCGCCACCCGCTCCAGGCCGTAGCCGCCGTTGTACGCGGCGGCGATGGGCAGATCGGCGACCTTGCGGCCGTCGTCGCCCACCCAGGTCGCCCGGCCGCTCGGGTTGCGCGGCGAGACCGACGACAGGTATCCGCTGCCGTCAGCGGCGATCGCGCCCGCGGACCTCGGCAGCGCCATCCGCTCGCCGGGGATCGTGGTGGTCGGCACCTGCGGTCCGTCGGCCGCGGATTCGGCAGCCGCCGCGGGGGTCGTGGTACCGGTCAGCCCCGCGCCCAGCGCGAGCACCGTCACCAGGGCGGCACCGAGCCGGTGCGCCGCCCGGCGCTCACCGCCCGGGGCGCGCCGTGCTCGAACTACCCCGCCGCGGGGGTGGGGTTGTGGTCTACGTCTGGGTGACACCGACTTCTCCTCCGTCGTGCCTGGTCCAACTCCTGCCGGTGAGACAGGCGAACCCGGGCCCGGGTTGTGGGAATTCGGGCACGCGAAACGGGGGACCGCCCTCCGTAGGGCGGTTGGTGCTTGGAGGTCGTGACGTGTTGGCCTGACGTTCACTCGCGGCCGGGCTGCTCGCCGTCCGCCGTCCGCCGTCCGCCATCGGCCATCCGTCGCTGCGGCGCGCTCGACGCTGGTGCTCGCCGGCTACACCGTTCGGCTGCGGGTCTCCGCCAGGTAGTCGCTGACCAGGGCGTCGGCGCGGCGGAAGAAGTCGACGAGGGTGGCCAGTTCGGCGGCCGAATAGTCGGCGTACAGCGCGGCCAGCCGCCCGTAGAACGGCTCGTACACCGCATAGACGCGGGTCAGCGCGGCCGGTTCGGCGACGATGCGCACCCGGCGGCGGTCGCCGGGGTCGGGCTGGCGGGCGACGAAACCGGCCCGCTCCAGCCGGTTGAGGATGCCCGTCACGGCGCCGGTGGTCACATGGGCCCGCTCGGCGAGGTCGCCGGCGGTCAGCGGCTCGGCGCCGGCTTCCAGTACGTAGCCGAAGCAGGTCAAGTCGGTGGAGTTGAGTCCGAGTCGGCGGGCGATCTCCTGCTGGGCGATATGGCTGGCGGCGACGAAGTGGTCCATGGCCCGCTGCGCCTCCTGGGGCGTGGTCGCGGGGTGGGGGTTGCCTTCCAAGCGAAATCTCCTTAGCTTCTAAGAAGCTTAGTTTGTAAGCCATATCGTTTCTGTCAGAGACCATACCCGCGCCTCGCGGTGCGGCCCGGGGGAGAAACGCATGAGTGCGCACGCTCAGTGGGACGAGGGACACACCATGGCCGGCTGGACGGGCTGCGCGCTCGCCGTCGTCGGCTCGGGTGTGGTGGGGGCGGGGCTGGTCGGCTGGCGCCCGGTGGGGCTGTGGCTCGGCCTCGGCTTGCTGGTGGCCGCGCCCGTAGTGACCTGGCTGCTCCATCTGGCCGGCTGGGGCAAACCCAGTGGAGTGCGCCCGCGCGAGCAGTGGGGCATGCGGGTCCGCGACCTGTCGGCCCGTCAGGGGCACCCGGACTGCCTCGGCTGCCGACTTGCTGGGCGCAGGCCGGTGGCTGTGGGGCGGGTGGGTGTGGATCGGGCGCGTACGGATCGGGTGGGTACGGGGCTGGCGGGTGTCGGTCCGGTGGGTGCGGGCTCGGCGGATGTGGGCCTGGCGGGTGCGGCGCGGGCCGTCGATGTCAGCGTGTCGCCCGGGGTCGGCGAATCGGAGACCGCCCCGCCCGGTGTCGCGACGTCTGATGCTGCCTCACCCGTCGGCGCCCTGCTCGGTGTCGCCGGCCCCGACGTCGCGCCCCCGGACGCCGTACCCGCCGGCACCGAATCCGCTGGCACCGCACCCGCCGACGGCGCGGAATCCGGCCGGGATCGACCCGCGCCCGCCGCGACTCCTGACTCCGCCCCCTCGGCCCCGGGTCGGCAGGACGGTCGAACTGCCTGATCCAGCACGGCAGTTGAGCCTCCCGGGGAGTCGGCTCGACCCGGCTGGCACGCCACGCCCGCACCACCGCCGGGGCGTCGCCGAAGGTGGGTGTCGCCACGGGGGACGGCACCACGCCGGGGGCGCGCCGCGGTCGGTGGGCGGCGTGGCGAGCCGGCCGGGCGCGGGGTCCTGCGCCCACGGGGGAGCGGGGGAGGGGCCCGGCGGCGTCATGCGGCGTCGGGCCTCCCTCCGCGGCGATTCGGGCACGGCCCCGGGCCGGCCGGGCGCCCCCGCTCGGGCATCGCGGCCCCTGCGCCCGGACTCGGGCGGTCCCACCCGGGCGTCCCGGGCCCTGCGCCCGGGCTCGTACGCCTCAACTCGCGCGCCCCGCGCGCACGGGCGCCCAGGCCCGCCCTGCCCGCTCCGCCTCACACGTCCTGCGGGTACCAGCGCAGTTCCACCGTGTTGCCGTCCGGGTCGGCCACGTACAGGGACTGGGCCGAGCCCCGGGCGCCGAACCGCTCGCCCGGGCCGTCCACGACCGTGAACTCGCCGGACGCGACGACCTGCTGCCAGTCCAGCGGCTCGACCACCAGACAGATGTGGTCCACGTTGCTGCCCCGGGGTGCGTCCGCCGCCCGCGGCACCAGATCGATGATGGTCGTCGGGCTCACCCGCACCGACGGGAACGGCGCCTGCCCCGCCCGCCACTCCGTCACCCGCACCGGGTCGAGCCCCAGCGGGCCGCAGTAGAAGGCGAGCGAGCGCTCGACGTCGTCGACGGTCAGGACGAGGTGGTCGAAGGCGATGACGCGCATGGGGCTGCTCCAGGGTGGGGCGTACGGGTTGCCGTGAACGCCTGTGATCTTTGCAGACGCCGCCGCCCCGAGCGCCGCCGGCCGCACCCGGTTGGCTCGGTGTACGGGGCGTGGCCGCCGGCCGCCGCGGCACCCGAACATCCGCGGTCTGCCGCCTGCTTGCGCCCTCTTCTGCCTGGTCCGGCGCCCGGACGGCCGGGGGGCGCGTAGTGCGGGACGCGCCGGGTGCGCCCGTTCGCGGGGCCCGCAGGCAGTGCAGTGACGCCTGGGGTGGCTGCGAGACCGTTTGCAGGTGCGGGGTGCCCGGGTGGCATCGCTTTTGGTCTATACCTTGACAGGTTCAGGGCGATTCGGTTGGGTTCCCCTCACCTTGGTTTCCTCCCCCCAAAGCCATCGGCGCGGCCCGTGGGCCACCGCGTCCGCTGGCCGTGCGAAGGAGTAAAGCCCCATGAGACAACGCCTGCTCGCCCTGTTCGCCGCGTTGGCTTCGGCCTTCGCTTTCGCAGTCTTCCTGCCGGGACCGAGCGCATCGGCCGCGACGGCCTGCGCCACCGGCTGGAACTCAAGCGCCGTCTACACCGGCGGCAACACCGTCTCGTACAACGGCCACAACTGGTCGGCGAAGTGGTGGACCCAGAACGAGAAGCCCGGCTCGGCCGACGTCTGGTCCGACCAGGGGGCCTGTGGCGACGGCGGCGGTGACCCGCCCACCGGGGAGGGTTTCGTGGTCAGTGAGGCCCAGTTCAACCAGATGTTCCCGAACCGGAACCCCTTCTACACCTACCGCGGGCTGACCGACGCGCTCGCCGCGTACCCCGCCTTCGCCAACACCGGCAGCGACACGGTCAAGCGCCAGGAGGCCGCCGCCTTCCTCGCCAACGTCAACCACGAGACCGGTGGCCTCGTCCACATCGTCGAGCAGAACCAGGCCAACTACCCGCACTACTGCGACCGCAACCAGCCCTACGGCTGCCCCGCGGGTCAGGCCGCGTACTACGGCCGCGGACCGATCCAGTTGAGCTGGAACTTCAACTACAAGGCCGCGGGTGACGCGCTCGGCATCGACCTGCTCGGCAACCCGTGGCTGGTCGAGCGGGACCCGGCGGTGGCCTGGAAGACCGCCCTCTGGTACTGGAACACCCAGTCCGGGCCCGGCACGATGACCCCGCACAACGCCATGGTCAACGGCGCCGGCTTCGGCGAGACCATCCGGTCCATCAACGGCACCCTGGAGTGCAACGGCGGCAACCCGAGCCAGGTGCAGAGCCGCATCAACGCCTACCAGCGCTTCGTGCAGGTCCTGGGCACCACCCCCGGCGGCAACCTGAGCTGCTGACGCCGTCACACCGGGCGCTCCCCCACACCGCGCGCCTCCCATCAAGCGCCCCGCCCCGGGCGCTCCACATGAGGCGCCCCGCCCCGGGCGCCGACAGCACGGGCCCCCGGGCGGGGGGCCCCCCCCCGCCGCGCCGGGGGGGTTAAAAGAAAACCCCCCCCCCCCCCCCCGGGCCGCGGGGGGGGGGGGGGGGGGCCCCCGCCGCGCGGCCGGCGCGTGGCGTGGTTCAGGCGTCGAGTACCTGGCCGTCGCGGCGGACCACGGGCGGCTCGACGGACCA
>NZ_JBEHZD010000149.1:0-14685 GCF_040240285.1 Streptomyces sp. HSW2009
GGGCGCTCCGGGTGGCCGCGCGGGTGCTCCGGAGCCGGGGGCGCGCGGCCCCCGCGGGGGGGGGGGGCGCGGGGGGGGCGCGGGCGGGCGGGCCGCCGGGCCCGGGCCCCCCCGCCGGGGGGGGGGCGTGGGGGGGGTCGGCCGCGCGGGAGGGCTTCCGGACGAACGGGGGCGGGCCGGCGGGCCGGCGCCGCCCCGCCTCCGTCGCTACCCCCGCGGCCAACTCCAGGTCGTCGAGACCTCCAGCGGATCGATGGGCGTCACCAGGCGCGGCACCGTGTTGAGGCCGTTCGGCGGGCCCGACTGCGGCTCCACGCACACCGCGTCCGCGGGCTCGTCGTAGACCACGACCCACTCCGCGCCACTGGTGATCCGCAACTGCAACTGGGTGGGCCAGGTCAGCGTGACGTCCACGCCGTCCGGCATCCCGAAGCAGTCGTCCCAGGGGCCGGGCAGCGGGTCGATCCGCCGCCCGGTCGGCAGGTGGTCGGCGCCCCGCTCCTCCTGCCACTGCGGGTCGAACGCGATCTGCACCGGCGCCCCCGTCGGCCCCAACTCCCGCAGGAACCACGGGTGCCAGCCGGCCTGCGCCGGGAAGGAGTCGCCGCGCGTCTCCACGCCCATCGTCAGCTTCAGCGCGTCGTCGGACAGCTCGAAGGACTGGGTGACCCGGCCGGGGTAGGGCCATGGATCGGCGAGGTCGCAGTAGAAGGTGGCGGACCGTTCGTCGACGGCCGCGGTGCGCCACGGCTGGTCGCGCACGGTGCCGTGGATGGCGTGCGGGGCCGCGTTGATCGGCATCTGGTGCCGCCCCGCGCCGCCGCCGGCCGCGGGCCCCGCGACGAAGCTACGGAACTGGCCCAGCTCGATCCGCCCGCACCAGGGCGCCATCGGGAAGACGCCGTACCCGTCGCCCGGGCGCAGCACCTCCAGATCGTTGATGATCAGCGAACTGATCCGACAACCGGCGTCCGGATGGATCGTCAACTCGGCGCAGCCCGGCGCCACCAGCCGTACCGCGTGCGCCCCCGGGGCGCCGTCCGTGGTCTGTTGGGTGCTCACACCGCCGACCTTAACGGCGCACCGCCCGCACCGCCCGGCCGGACGCCGCGGGCCCACGGCCCACCCCACACCCAGCCCTCACACCCGGCCGCGCCCCGCCACCACCACCGTGCTTCCACCCGCCCGTACGCGCGACCCGCACGCCCCACGGCCGCGCGCCGCCCGTACCCCCGCCCCTCCTACGCCCCTGCACACACCCGCCGGTGCCGACATGGCCGTACGGGCCCTCGCCGTACGCGCGCCCCGCCGCGGTCCTGTGGTGCCGCGGCGCGGGCCGCCGTCCACCGCCGACCGACCCGGCCCGCGGGCGTACGCGGGCGGCGCACCGGTCGTACGCGGCGCGGCCACCGGGCCCGGCGCGCCCGGGCCGACCTCCGGCACGCCCTGCCGGGGCGGGGCCTACTTGCGCCGGCGGAGCACCCGTCCCACGACGACCGCCGAGGCGAGCACGGCAGCGGCAGCGGGCGCGGCCCAGCGCAGGGTGGCCACCGTGGAGGCAGTCTCGGGCGCGGGAACCGGCGCGTACCTGCCGCGCGGCGGGGCGTGGTCCACCTCCTCCGCGCTGCGGCCGATCATCGTCCGCCGGGCGTGCGCCGCCTCGGCCGGCGGCTCGTCCGCCGCGTCGTCATCGGGTACGGGGAAGTCGAGCCGTTCCAGCGAGGACGGCGGCACCTCGGTCTCGAACAGGGAGGCCCGCTCCGGGGCGGGGTCCGGGGCTGCGGCGGGCTTGGGGGCTGGCCCCGCCTTGGAGTTCGGCTCCGCCTCGGGGCTCGGCTCCGCCTTGGGGCCGGGTTCTGCCTCGGGGGCGGGTTCTGCCTCGGGGGCTGGCTCCGGATGCGGGTCTGACTCGGCCTTGGACGTGGGTTCGGCCTCGGGAGCCGGCCCCGCTTCGGGAGCTGGTTCCGTGGGGGAAGCCGGTTCTGCGTTGGGGGCCGGCTGTGCTTCGGAAGTTGGCTCCGCCTCAGGGCCCGGCTCGGCCCCGGAAGCCGCCGCCGCCTCGGGACCCGACTCCACCTCAAAGTCTTGCTGCGCTTCGGGGTCCGGCTCCGCCTCGGGAGCCACCCCCGCCCCCTCCGAATCGGTCCCACCCAGGTCGGTCTTCTCACCCGAGGCGGTCCCACCCACATCGGCCCCGCCCGAGGGAGACCCACCCACAGGAGCCCCGCCCCCGGTCGCCCACTCCGTGGCCAACTCCTCGCCGAACCGGTCGAGCAACCTACGGGCAGCCGCGGCCACCGTCTCCGCGTCGAACTCCGCGAGCCGACCGGCGTCCGCACCAGCCGCCAGCGCGCCGACACAGTGCAGCGTCGTACCGCCATCGGCCGCCTGCACCGTGACGACCAGCGTCACCGTCACCCCCGCGCCGCCGCGCGCCTCGGTGCCCTCGCCCGCGTACTCGACGCTGCCGTCGCGCTCGACGATGCGCAGCGCGCCGCGGTAGGTGATGGAGGAGCCCCCGATGCGCAGCCGGAGCCGTCCGGCGCCCTCCCCCGCCGCGGCCTCGTCGGCGCGCTGGAACCCGGGGAGGCAACGGGCGATGCGCGCGGGCTCGATGAGCGCGCGCCGTACGGCGGCTACGGGAACCGGAACGAACACCTCATGCTCCATGGCCCCGAGCGTACTCATCTCGTACGAGATCAGACATCGCCCGGCACACATTCGCCACGCGCCGCGGCCCGGTCCCGCCCCGCCGACGACACACCGTCACGCCGCCCCGCCAACCACCACCGTACGTGACATGGCTCCAACAAAATCCACCCCGCCCGACCACCTCGCCCACCCGCGTCCCCACACCCCCGCCTCACCCACACGCCCCCACACCCATCCATCCCGTACCCACCCCGCACAACCCACCCGCTCACCCCACCCACCCGACCAACCCAACACCCACCCCACCCCACCCCACCGGACGAACCACCCAACCGCCACCCACCCAGCCGACCAACCCCACGCAACCCCGCCCCACCCCACGCGACCCCAGCCACCCCGGCACTCCCCTGCGCACGGCCTCCCGCCCCCTCACCCGTACCGCGGATGCGTCAGCGTGGAGACCGGTGCGTCAGTGCGGCGGGCGCGCTCCGCCGCCCGGGCCGCGGCGCGCAGCGCCTCGGGGGTGAGCGAGCGCAGGGCCGGGCGGTGCGGCGGTAGCCGCAGGTCAGGGCGGTCGCGGGCGGCAAGGACGAAGCCCCAGTCGCCGTCCGGTGCGGCGCCGGACGGCACCCGGTCGGGCCCGGCTCCACACCGCCCGAGCCGCCCCGGCATCCGGTACGGCGCGGTGCGCAGCCCCACCGACCGCACGGTCGCCTCCACCGTCCAGTACTCCCGGGGGCGCGCGCCCACCGTGCCCGCGTGCACGGCCAGCCGCGCACCGGGCCGCAACACCCGCTGCACCAGACCGTAGAACTCCTGCGAGTACAGCTTCGTGCTCGCCGTGAGACCGGGGTCGGGCAGGTCGCTGAGGACCACGTCATAGCCGCCGCCCGGCCGGCCGGCGACGCTCGGCCCGCTCGGCCGGGCGTGCCCGCGCAGCCAACTGAAGGCGTCGGCGGTCACCACCCGCACCCGAGGATCGCGGTACGCGTTCCGGTTGAGCAGGCTGAGCCCCGGGTCCGTACGGGCCAACTCGACCATGTCGCCGTCGAGTTCGACCACGGTGACGGCCCGCACCCCCGGATAGCGCAGCACCTCGCGCAGCGCCAGGCCGTCGCCGCCGCCGAGGATCAGCACCCGGTCGTGCGGGCCGGCCATCGCCGGATGGACCAGGGCCTCGTGGTAGCGGAACTCGTCCCGCTCGCTGACCCGCAGCTTGCCGTTGAGGTAGAGCGCGAGCGGCGTCCGACCCTGCTCCGGAGGGCTCCCCGGCGCGCCGTGCGGGCCACCCGCGCCGGCGGCAACCCCCGGCGCGAGGTGCGGGCCCAGCGCCGGCCCAGGGCTCGGCCCGGCCGGCACCCCACCGGTGATGACGACCTCCTGCACATCGGTGTGGAGCGCCACCCGCACATCGGGCCCGTACACCGCCCGCCGCGCCGCCCGTTCGAACGTGCTGGTCAGCGCCGCGCCGCTGGCCAGCATCAGCAGGACGAGCCCGTTCGCGGCGATCAGTACGCAGCGCCCGCGCGCTGTCAGGTCCTGCCGGAACAGCCACAGCACCAACGCCCCGCCGACCAGCGCGTTGACCACCCCGGTGAGCAGCGCCCCCATGAGCTGACCGAGCCGCGGCAGCAGCAGGAAGGGGAAGGCCAGGCCGCCGACGAGCGCGCCCACGTAGTCGGCGGCGAACAGGTCGGCCACCGCGCCCCCCGCGTCCTGCCGGCGCACCCGCTGGATCAACACCATCAGCAGCGGCACCTCGGCCCCGATCAGCACACCGATCGCCAACGAGAAGCCCACCAGGGCGAGTCGGGTGCTGGCGCCCCAGGCGAAGCACGCGTACAGCGCCATCGCGGAGACCCCGCCGACCAGCGCGAGCAGCGACTCGACGACCCCGAAGGCCAGCGCCGCGCGCCGCCGCAGCCGCTTGGCCAGCAGCGACCCGGTGCCCATCGCGAACACCATCAAGGACAGCACGATGGACGCCTGTGTCACCGAGTCGCCGATCAAGTACGAGGCGAGGGCGACGAGTTCGAGCTCGTACACCAGGCCGCAGGCCGCGCATATGAAGACGGTGGCGAGGATGGCGAAGCGACCGATCGAGACCGGGACCCGCGGCGCTCCCGCCGGCTCCGTCGGTTGCTCCTCGGCGACGGACACAAGAGGTACCGGCGGGTCGATCATGGGGTGAACGTTACGTTACCCCTGTCTCGCCATTGGTCACTCACACGGGGGGAATGCATCGCATTCCCGGGCGAGTTGAGGTTCAACCGCGCCTCATCCGGGCAACCATGAACGCCCGCGCGCGGCTACAGCGCCGCCACCACCCGCGCGCCGAGTCGCGTCCGCGTGGTGACCAGACATCCTTCCTGCGGGTAGGCGTGCCAGGTGCGCCAGCCGACCTGCCCTTCGCGCCGCTGGGCCAGCATGGCGGTGAACGCGTGCGGGCTGCCGGGGAAGGTGCCCGCGAGGCCGTGCGGATGGTCGGCGACCAGCGCGAGCAACTCCTGCGCCCGGCCGGCGAAGGACCCGCGGGAAAGGGTCTCGATGCGCGCCGCGAACTCGTACTCCCGGCCGTCGACGAGCTTGGAGACACCCAGCGGGAGGGGAGTGCTGCTACCGGGCATACATGCCACCGTCTCCGAACAGTTTCCGTCGCGCCCGTCGAGGAGGACCTGGTGCGAGGCGCCGAGCAGCCGTAACTGGAGGGCGGCTTCGCCAAGTCTCAGGTCGAGCACGGCGAGCGCGGGCTGCGGCTCGCGCCCTAGGCACCAGGCGAGGTCGGCGGCGCGGGTATCGGTATAGGCAGTCTTGAGGGTCGTGAGCATGGGTCGGCTCCGCAAGCACGCAATGGAAGGTGGGCCGGCCCTTACCCCTCAAAGGGCGACCCCATTCCACAGGAGGACCATGGGGTCACTATGCGCCGGCTGCTGACCACGTGGGGTCCGTGGGGTCCATAGGGTCCGAGAGACACGGAATCATGAAATGCGGGGCGGCACAGCCTTTTTACCCATCTTCGCTAGGTTTCCATCCCCCCGAGCGCCCCTCAGATCAATTGTTCAACGCTTGAGCGCCCGGCCTGCCGTAGCCCGCCGGGCGCATATGCAAAACGGTACGACCCCGCCCCATTACCGGTCTTCAGCCACCGCCCCCGCCACCGCCCCCGCCGCCCCCGCCCCCGCCGCCGCCCCTGCCGCCGCCGCAGGACGATCCGGAACTGCATGAGGAACCGGAACTGCACGAGTAGCCGGCCCCGCCGCAGGAGGCGCCACTGCCGCCGTTGCCGCCGGTGCCGCCCGATCCCCACCCGCCGTCGCGCCGGCGAGCCTGCTCCTCCGCCGAGCCCCCGCCGAGCCACTTGGCCCGGTCCGCCGGGCCGCCGCCCGGCCTGCGGGCCGCGCCCACGACGACGCTCACCACCAGGATGATCACCAAACACACCACAACACCCATGTCCGTACTGTCCTTTCGTCCCCCGTGGTGGCCGGCGTGGCCACCGAAGCGAGAACGGCCCCGTCAGGGCGCCGTCACCGTTGTCAAGCATGCGAGCCGCGGAGCCGCTGGGGCGTACGAGCCGCCGAGCGGCCGGGCCGCGGGGCCGCAGTGCCACTGAGCCGCGGAGTCGCTCAACCCCTGAGGCGCAGCGCCGCAGAGCCGCTGAGCTGCCGGGATGGCGCGATGCCAAGACACCGGGAGCCGGGACGCCGCCGACCGCCGTAGCGCCGGAACCGGCCGATGTGGCGGGCCCCCCCGGGGGGCGGGGGGGGGGGGCCCGGGGGGGGGGCGCGGGGCCCGGGCCCCCCCCCCCCCCCCCCCCCCCCCCCCCCCCCCCCCCCCCCCCCGCCCCCCCCGGCGCGGCCCCCCCCCGGGGGGGGGGGGCGGCCCCCCCCCCCCCGTGGGGTCCAGCGTGCGACGGGCCGACACCCCCGCGGCCCCCGTCACTCCGCTCCCCACCGCCCCCGTCCCCCGTTGTCCCCCCGTTGTCCCCCGTTGCTCTCAGCCCCCGTGTCCCCGTTGCCCCCGTTGCCCCGTAGATTCCGGACTTTCGCTCTTTATCGATACCTGTGTACTTATTGCTGGAGAGGTCGTCAGGAAAATCCGCCCGATGGTGCGTGCGCCGTGCGGTGTTACGAAGTCCGCGATACGGAGTCCGCGTAACGCGACCGCGGAACACCCCCGTGTATCGCGGCCCGCGGAACACGCCCGCAAAGCACTGTCGTACGCACGAAGGTCTGCCGCTGGGATGCAGCCGGACGGAAGTCTCCTCGTGTCTGTGCTGATGCCCGGGGCCTTTCCTGGCCAAAGCAGAGTTGAGCAAATCCAGAGGTTCGGCGCAGGATGTGCCGTATGAAGCGACCGCCGCTCAACCGCCGTCTCGCCGAATTCGGTACGACGATCTTCGCCGAGATGTCCGCCCTCGCCGCGCGCACCGGCGCCATCAACCTCGGGCAGGGCTTCCCCGACACCGATGGCCCCGACGAGGTCAGGGAGGCGGCCGTGCGTGCGCTGCGCGACGGCCGGGGCAACCAGTACCCCCCGGGCCCCGGCGTGCCCGAACTGCGCACCGCCGTCAGCGCACACCAACAGCGCAGGTACGGCCTGGAGTACGACCCCGACACCGAGGTCCTGATCACCGCGGGCGCCACCGAGGCGCTGGCCGCGTCGCTGCTCGCGCTGCTGGAGCCGGGCGACGAGGTCATCGCGCTTGAGCCGTACTACGACTCGTACGCGGCCGGCATCGCGATGGCCGGCGGCACCCGGGTCCCGGTCACCCTGCGCCCGGACACCGAGGCCGGCCGCTACCGCCTCGACCTGGACGAACTGCGGGACGCGGTCACCGACGACACCCGCCTCATCCTGCTCAACACCCCGCACAACCCCACCGGCACGGTGCTGACCCGCGAGGAGTTGGCCGCGGTCGCCCAACTCGCCTGCGAGCGCGACCTGTACGTCGTCACGGACGAGGTGTACGAACACCTGGTCTTCGACGGCGAGCACCTGCCGCTGGCGTCGTTCCCCGGCATGCGGGAGCGGACGGTGAGCATCAGCTCGGCCGGCAAGACGTTCTCGTTCACCGGCTGGAAGGTCGGCTGGGTCACCGGGGCGCCCGAACTCCTCGCGGCGGTCCGCTCGGCCAAGCAGTACCTGACGTTCGTGGCCTCCGGCCCGTTCCAGTACGCGGTCGCCGAGGCGCTCGCCCTGCCCGACGCGTACTTCACCGCACTCCGCGACGACCTGGCCGCCAAGCGGGACCTCCTCGCGGACGGCCTGACCGCGGCCGGCTTCGGCGTCTACCGCCCCGCCGGCACGTACTTCATCACCACCGACATCCGCCCCCTCGGCCCCGGGGCCGGCGCGGACGGCGACGGCTTCGCCTTCTGCCGCAGCCTCCCCGAACGCTGCGGCGTGGTCGCCATCCCCAACGCGGTCTTCTACGACCACCGCGACCAGGGCGCACCGTTCGTACGCTTCGCGTTCTGCAAGCAGAAGGACGTCCTCGCCGAGGCCGTGAGCCGACTCGGCCGCCTCGCGTCCTGACCGCACCTGCGCCGTGCGCCACCGCGTACGGCGCAGTGCTCGCGCCCCGGCCCCGGCCTCCGACGGCTACGGCCGCGGGTGGTTCCGCCGACCCTCAGCGCCACGGCCCCCGGCCCTGCCCCAGGCCGCGCCGGAACATCCGGTCAGCGAACGCCCCCATCGAGCTCAGGGCGCGGGAGCTCGTCGAGGTCGAGGGTGAAGGTCCGGCCGTCCGCCAGGGAGATGGGGAGCTTGCCGGTGCCGTACTTGTGGGTGTGTGCGGCGATGTATCCGTCGCCGGTCGGTTGGGTGTGAAGGACCACTTCCTGCGCGTAGGGGTCCACCACCAGGTAGATCGGGATGCCGTAACGGCCGTACTTCGCGGTGCAGTCGTCGTAGTCCTTGCGTGCCGAGGAGGTCGAGACCACCTCGGAGATGAGCAGGACGTCGGCGAAGCTGTAGCGCTTGCCGTCGCGGCGGGCGTCCTCGCGGAGGATCGCCAGGTCAGGGGCGGAGTTCTCGTCGGCGGGGAAGTCGATGTAGACGTCGGACGTGACCTTCGCATGACGGCCGAGAGCGAGAGCGGAATCGATCTGCATCGATCGGATGGTGCTGGAGTGCTCTTCGCTCTGCGGGGTCATGATCACCTTTCCATCGGCCCCGAAGAGGACCGTGTAACCCGCGGGGAACTCGGTGTGCACCATCGCCTCGGCGCTCATGGACGGCTCCTTCCCGTGTGCAGCCAGGATACGGCGGACTCCTTCCCACTACCGAGCCCTCGTCCTCGTCCGCCCGGTACTTGAGGAGGCGGTGACCCGGCTCAAGGGGTTGGTGGGGTGAGGGGCGGGGCGGCAGGGTTGGTCGGGGCACCGGTCGGAGTGGGGGCATCGTGCGGCCACGGCCCTGGGGGTCAGGCCCCGTTCGGCGGCCGGGGTGGGTCGGTGGGTGGCTCCGGGGCGACGTTGGTAGCGGCCGTGGCGCGCCATGAGGTGATCACGCGCCGTACGGCGTCGCCCGCGCCGGGGTCGGTGACCTCGGCCAGCGCCGCCAGCAGCTCGCCGGCGAACGCGCTCCCCTCGTCGACCCCGAGGTGACGCGCCCACGGGTACACCTCCACGAGCGCGGGCAGCAGCGCCGCCGCTGCGCCATCCTGCCGCATCAGGGCCAGCGAGAGCCGCGCGACAACGGTCAGGCCCTCCACGTCGTACGCCTCGTGCGCGGCCGTGGCCAGCACCAGATCGGGCGCGCCCGGATCGGTGATGCGGAGCCGCCCCAGGGTGGCGACCCGGGCGACGACGCCCTCCGGGTCGCGGGAGAGTTCGCTGACGGCGACGGATTCCCTCTCGGCCGCCCCCGTCACGGTGGTCACGGTGGTCATGACCCCAGTGTGATCGGTACGCGGACGGCATGTCGCTCCCCCGGCCCACCTGTCACCCTCACAGGTACGTCCCCCACCAGCGCCCCGAGGCACGCCCCGCACCACTCCTGACGGCCCGCCCGCCCCGCACACCCCACCCGCCCAAGTCATCGGCATACGCCAGTGGCGAGAGGAACTAGACGTACCGCTGGCGTAGCGCGTAGGGCGGAGGCGCAGTCGTCCGTAGTGGCTTAGACGGGGGCGTACGCCGGGCGCTCTGATGGGCGTACGTTTGCGCGCGGCCGGGCCGTAGGCGTCACAGCCGCCACAGGGGGTGGCTGCTGCCGCAGGGTGCGCAGGGGACACGGTGTTCTTGTCGCTTCGGGGGGTGGTGGGCCCTGACCTGCCCGCGCCCCCGCCCGTTCCCCCGGTGTACGGGCGTCAGTGCCCCATTCGCCGCGTCCCGGTCGCGGGTGGCGGGTGGGTGCCGCATGGTGGGGAGGGTCGGGCCCCCGCCTGCATTCCCGGGGGCCCGACCCTTGTGTGGGTGTGGGTGGCTGGGCGGCGGTTGCTGGGGTGGCTCAGAGGTGGCTGGTTGAGGCGGGTTGCTTGCCCGGGGGCGCCGGGCGGTCGGCGAAGGCGATCACGTGCCAGCCGTCTCCCGCGCGCAGCACCGTGAAGGTCTCGTGCATCGGCACGCCCGCCCCGTCCTCGGCCGTGAGCTTGGCCGAGGCCACGTCCGGACCCATGCCGAAGCTGAGCAGCCAACGCGACAGGGGCCCTGGAGCGCCGCCGCCCCGGAGGGCGGCCCGCGCTCATCGGGCCCCTGTCGTCGTGCCTAGCTGTGCTGCCGTGGGGGGGGGGCGCCCCCCCCCCCCCCGGCCGCCCGGGTCCTGGTGGCCGCGAGGGCTTAGCCGTGCGAGTAGAAGCCGTGGCCGGTCTTGCGGCCGAAGTCGCCCGCGTCGACCATGCGGCGCATGACCTCCGGCGGGGCGAACTTCTCGTCCTGGGACTCGGTGTAGATGTTCTCGGTGGCGTGCAGCAGGATGTCGACGCCGGTCAGGTCGGCGGTGGCCAGCGGCCCCATCGCATGGCCGAAGCCGAGCTTGCAGGCGGTGTCGATGTCCTCGGCGCTGGCCACGCCGGACTCGTACAGCTTGGCCGCCTCGACCACCAGGGCCGAGATCAGCCGGGTGGTGACGAAGCCGGCCACGTCGCGGTTGACGACCACACAGGTCTTGCCGATGCCCTCGGCGAACGCGCGGGCGGCGGCGAGGGTTTCGTCGCTGGTCTTGTAGCCGCGGACGAGTTCACACAGCGCCATCAGCGGCACCGGCGAGAAGAAGTGCGTGCCGACCACGCGCTCCGGCCGGGAGGTGGCCGCCGCGATCTTGGTGATCGGGATGGCGGAGGTGTTGGACGCGAGGATCGTCTCGTCCTTGACCAGGCCGTCGAGGGTGGCGAAGATCTCCCGCTTGACCTCGATCTTCTCGAAGACCGCCTCCACCACGATGTCCGCGTCGGCGGCGGCGTCGAGGTCGGTGGTGGTGGTGATGCGGGCCAGCGCCTGCTCGGCGGCGTCGGCCTCCAGCTTGCCCTTGGAGACGAACTTCGCATACGACGCCTCGATGCCGTCCTTGCCCCGCTTCAGGGCGGCGTCCGTCACATCGCGCAGCACGACCTCCCAGCCCGCCTGGGCCGAGACCTGAGCGATGCCGGAACCCATGAGTCCGGCCCCGATGACGGCGAGCTTCTTGGCCACTGCGTCTCCCTTACCTGCCGGGGGCCGCGGCGCCCCCACCCTTCACTGGATTTTCGGCTGTGAGGCGGACCTTAGCGGGCGCCAGGGCCCCGGGGGCAGCGGAAGAGATGCGCGTCACGTCTCACATGACGGACCTCACACCGGCGGCGGGCCGTGGCGCGCCGTACCGCCGTCACCCGGCGGGCCGCACCGCGTAGTTGAGGACGGTCTCGCCGAGCAGGTCCTCCATCTCGTCGAGCAGGACCAGTGCTTCGCGGGAGACTTCGGCGGCCTCGCGCCCGGCCATCATCTCGCGGCCGATGAAGGCCATCAGGGTGCTCTGCACCCAGGCGATCTGACCGCCGACCAGCAGCGGCAGCAGGTCGCCCGGGCCGGCCCCGCACTCCTCGCGCAGTGCGGCCACCACCGCCTCGTTCACCTCCTGCTGGAGGTACCACAGGCGGGCCTTGAGGGTGTGCGCGTCCTGGATGACGCGCATGAAGGCGGCGTACCCGGCGAACAGGCCGACGACGGGCGAGACGGCCTCCACCTCGGCCCTGAACTGGCGCAGCACGCCGCGCATCGCCGACTCGCCCGCCGCGCGACCGCGCACGTACCGCGGCAGCCGGTCCACGACGCCGGCGCTGCGGTCGAAGAACAGGTCCTCCTTGGCCGGGAAGTAGTTGTAGACGGTGTTGACGGAGACGTCGGCCGCACCGGCGATCTCCGCGATCGTCACCGCGTCGAAGCCGCGCTCCAGGAAGAGCCCGGTGGCCACGTCCGAGATGTGCTGCCGCGTCTGCCGCTTCTTCCGCTCCCTGAGCCCTTCTGCCATGCCGCCATCGTACGCACGGCTGGGCATCCACCAATTTTGGAGTCATTGCAAAAATTAAGAGTCTCTGTTTTTCTGGGGCCATGGCAATCATCAGTACGGCCGGCCTGGCCCGTACGTTCACCACCAAGCACGGCGCGGTGGAGGCGGTGCGCGGCATCGACCTGACCGTCGCGCCCGGCGAGATCGTCGGCTTCCTCGGCCCCAACGGCGCCGGCAAGACCACCACGCTGCGGATGCTCACCACGCTGCTGCGCCCCACCGGCGGCGCCGCCACCGTCGCCGGCTGCGACCTGCTCAACGACCCGGCCGGAGTGCGGCGCAACAGCGGGTACGTGGCCCAGTCCGGCGGCGTCGCCCCCCATCTGACGGTGCGCGAAGAGCTGGTCACCCAGGGCCGCCTCTACCGACTGTCGAAGGCCGAAGCCGCCTCCCGGGCGGCCGAGTTGGCGACCGACCTCGGTCTCGTGGAGCTGCTCGACCGGCCGGTGCGCACCCTCTCCGGCGGCCAGCGGCGGCGGCTCGACATCGCGATGGGCCTCACCCACCGGCCCGTCGTGCTCTTCCTCGACGAGCCGACGACCGGCCTCGATCCGGGCAGCCGTACGGACCTGTGGGAGCTGGTCCGCCGGGTCCGCGCCGACCTGGGCACCACGGTCGTCCTCACCACGCACTACCTGGACGAGGCCGACGCGCTCGCCGACCGCCTGGTGGTCGTGGACGGCGGCGTGGTGGTGGCCGACGGCACCCCGCGCGAGCTCAAGCAGCGCCACGCGGGCTCGCCCGACGCCCCGCTCCAGGACGCCTTCCTGGCCATCACCGGACGCGGCATCACCCCGGACGAACCGGCCCCCGCCACCGTCTGACCCGCGCCGCGCGCCGATCCGCAGCAACAGCCCCGTACGACATCTCCCGTACGCACCGCCCCCGTGTGCCCCGCCCCGCACGTCCCGCACACACCGCACGCATCCCCGAGGAGCAGCCCGCATGTCCGCCGCAGCGTCCGCCGCCGCGCCATCCGCCGCCCTGTCCACCCTGGTCTCCGACACCGCGCTGATCTTCGGGAGGTACGCGCGGCAGACCCTCAGGTCCCGCTTCCAGATGCTCTTCGGCATCCTGATGCCCCTGCTGTACCTGCTCTTCTTCGGGCCGCTGCTCACCGATCTGCCGCTCGGTTCGCGCGGCGACTCCTGGCAGGTCCTGGTGCCGGGGCTGCTGCTGCAACTCGGGCTCTTCGGCGCCTCGTACACCGGCTTCGCGGTGCTCATCGACAAGCAGTCGGGGGTGGTGGAGCGGATGCGGGTGACGCCGGTCAGCCGGCTGGCGCTGCTGCTGGGGCGGGTGTTGCGGGACGCGGCGCTGTTCGTCTTCCAGGCCGTGCTGCTGATCGGCGCAGCGCTCGCGATGGGGTTGCGCGCGCCGGTGGTCGGAGTGCTGATCGGCCTGGCCTTCGTCGCCGTGCTCACCGTGTCGCTGGCCTCGCTGTCGTACGCGCTGGCCGTCAAGGTCAACACGCCCCAGGAGTTCGGGCCCACGGTCAACTCGCTGACCATGCCGGCCATGCTGCTGTCGGGGCTGATGCTGCCCATGTCGCTGGCCCCCGGCTGGCTCGACGCGCTCTCGCACGTGATGCCGTTCCGCTACCTGGTGGACGCCGTACGGGCCGCGTTCGTCGGTGACTACGCCAGTCCGCAGATGCTGTACGGAACGCTGGTGGGGCTCGGGTTCGCGGCGCTGACCATGGGCATCGGCACCCGGGTGTTCACCTCGGCCGGCTCCTGACCGGATGGTTACGCTCACCCCATGGTCAATCTGACGCGCATCTACACCCGCACCGGCGACAAGGGCACGACCGCGCTCGGCGACATGAGCCGCACCGCCAAGACCGACGTCCGCATTGCGGCGTACGCCGACGCGAACGAGGCCAACGCCGCCATCGGCGTGGCCATCGCGCTCGGCTCGCTCCCCGACGAGGTGGTCGGCGTGCTCGTCCGGGTGCAGAACGACCTCTTCGACGTGGGGGCCGATCTGTGCACCCCGGTGGTGGAGAACCCCGAGCACCCGCCGCTGCGGGTCGAGCAGTCCTACATCGACCGCTTGGAGGCCGACTGCGACACCTTCCTGGCCGACCTGGACAAGTTGCGGAGCTTCATCCTGCCGGGCGGCACCCCGGGCGCGGCCCTGCTGCACCAGGCGTGCACGGTGGTGCGCCGCGCGGAGCGCTCCACCTGGGCCGCGCTCGCCGAGCACCGCTCGGTCGAGGACGGCGGCACCATGAACGTCCTCACCGCGACCTACCTCAACCGCCTCTCCGACCTGCTGTTCATCCTGGCCCGCACGGCGAACAAGGAGACCGGCGACGTGCTCTGGGTCCCGGGCGGCCAACGCTGAGCGAGCGGTGAGCGGGGCCGGGGGCCGAGGCGGTGTGCTCGTCCGCACCGGCTGTACGGGCTGTACGGGTGGGCTCCGCGGCAGGTGTACGGACGAGCCCTCGCGGTGCGCGTAGGGCTGGCCTTGACGACAGGTCGTACGGGCGGACCCTCCGCGGCGGACGAACGGGCCCGCTCTCCGCGGCGGGCATACGGG
>NZ_JBEHZD010000015.1:0-34632 GCF_040240285.1 Streptomyces sp. HSW2009
GCCCGCGCCAGTTGTGAAAACCCCCCCCCCCCCCCCGGGGCCCCCCCCCGCCCCCGCCCCGCGGCGCCCCCCCCCCGCGGCGGGGCGCCCCCGGCCCCGCCCGGCCCCGACCGGCCCCGCCCGGCGGCAGCCCGCGGCCACCCGCAGTCCCTCAGCGGCGCAGCAACTCCGCCACCTTGCCCCGTACCTCATCCGTGTCCAGACCGCGGATGGTCAGCGTGGTGCGGCGGCGCAGCACGTCGTCCACGGTCTCCGCCCACTCGTGGTCACGCGCGTAGACCGCCTGGGCCCAGATCTCCGGGCCCTCCGGGTGGATGCGCTCGCCCAGCGCCGGGTCGTCGGCGACCAGCCGGGCGATCTCGAAGGCCAGCGAGCCGTAGTGGGTGGCGAGTTGGCGCGCGGTCAGCGGGTCCATCCGCACGCCGGGCTCGCGGTCCACGAGCAGCCGGTGCGCGACCGCGTTCGGGTTGGCGATGCCGGGCAGCGGCACCCGGCGCGGGAGCTGCGACAGCGGTTCCATGTCCGCGGCGAGCGACCCGCCGGGCAGCTTGGCCAGCTTGTTGATGACGGTGCGGCCGATGTGCCGGTAGGTGGTCCACTTGCCGCCGGCCACCGACAGCATGCCGCCGCGGCCCTCGGTGACCACCGTCTCCCGCTTGGCGGACTCGGTGCCGCCCGGGCCGCCGGGCAGCACCCGCAGACCCGCGTACGCGTAGGTGATCAGGTCGCGCGTCAGGTGCTCGTCGCGGACCGAGAACGCGGCCTCCGCCAGAATCTGGTCGATGTCGGAATCGGTGGCCCGCACCTCGCCCGGGTCCCCCTCGTACGCCTCGTCGGTCGTGCCCAGCAGGAGCTGGTCCTCCCACGGCAGGGCGAAGGTGATGCGGTACTTGTCCACCGGCGTGGACATCGCGGCCTTCCACGGCGCCTTCCGCTTGAGCACCACGTGCGCGCCCTTGGAGAGCCGGATGCTGGGCGCCGCGCCGCCGTCCTCCATCCGCCGCAGGTGGTCGACCCAGGGGCCGGTGGCGTTGAGCACGATGCGCGCGTTCACGCCGAACTCGCTGCCGTCCAGGCCGTCCTGGAGGTCGGCGCCGGTGACCCGGCCGTGCGTGAAGCGCAACCCGGTGACCTTGGCGTGGTTGAGCACCACGGCGCCGGACTCGACTGCCGCGCGCACGGTCATCACCGCGACCCGCGAGTCGTTCATCTGGTGGTCGCCGAAGACGGCGACGGCCTTGAGGTTCTCGGTGCGCAGCGCCGGGTTGTCGGCGGCGGCCCGGCTGGGCGAGATGACCCGGCCGACGCCGTCGCCGAACGCGGAGAGCGCCGAGTACGCGAAGACGCCGGCGCCCAGCTTGGCGGCGCCGTGCGGCCCGCCCTTGTAGACCGGCAGGTAGAAGGTGAGCGGGTTGACCAGGTGCGGGGCCACGTCCTTGGCCAGCACCCGGCGCTCGTGGTGGTTCTCCGCGACCAGCTTGACCGCACCGGTCTGGAGGTAGCGCAGCCCGCCGTGGACCAGCTTGGAGGAGGCGGACGAGGTGGCGCCGGCGAAGTCACCGGCGTCCACCATGGCGACCCGCAGTCCGGACTGCGCGGCGTGCCAGGCCACCGAGGTGCCCAGGATGCCGCCGCCGATCACCAGGAGGTCGTACGTCGCGCTGGACAGCCGGTCCCGGGTTTCGGCGCGGTCCTGGCGCGGACCGGCAGCCGGGTGCGTTCCGGGCTCGGGGACGCTCTGCACGGTGGTCATGATTACTCCTCGTCCTCGATCCAGCCCATGGTCCGTTCGACGGCCTTGAGCCAGCTCTTGTACTCGCGGTCGCGTACGTCCGCATCCATACGGGGGGTCCACTCGGCGGCCCGGCGCCAGTTGGCGCGCAGTGCGTCGGTGTCCGGCCAGAAGCCGACGGCCAGACCGGCGGCGTAGGCCGCGCCGAGTGCGGTGGTCTCGGCGACCATGGGGCGCACGACGGGTGCGTCCAGGACGTCCGAGATGGTCTGCATGAGCAGGTTGTTGGAGGTCATTCCGCCGTCGACCTTGAGTGCGGTCAGCTCCACGCCGGAGTCCTTGGTCATCGCGTCCACGATCTCGCGGGTCTGCCAGGCGGTGGCCTCCAGGACGGCGCGCGCGATGTGCGCCTTGGTGACGTACCGGGTGAGCCCGGCGATCACCCCGCGCGCGGCCGCGCGCCAGTACGGGGCGAACAGGCCGGAGAAGGCGGGCACGAAGTAGGCGCCGCCGTTGTCGTCCACGGAGCTGGCGAGGGTCTCGATCTCGGCCGCGCTGTTGATCAGGCCCATCTGGTCGCGCATCCACTGCACCAGCGACCCGGTGACCGCGATCGACCCCTCCAGGGCGTAGACCGGGTCCTGGTCGCCGATCCGGTAGCCGACGGTGGTCAGCAGCCCGTTGTACGAGTTGACCGGCGCGTTGCCGGTGTTCATCAGCAGGAAGGTGCCGGTGCCGTAGGTGGACTTCGCCTCGCCCTTGGCGAAACAGGTCTGGCCGAACAGCGCGGCCTGCTGGTCGCCGAGCGCGGCGGCCACCGGCACGCCGTCCAGCGCGCCGCCCTTGGCCGTCCCGTACACCTCGGCGGAGGAGCGGATCTGCGGCAGCACCGCGGCCGGGATCTCCATCGAGGCCAGGATGCGCTCGTCCCAGTCGAGCGTGGCCAGGTTCATCAGCAGGGTGCGCGAGGCGTTGGTGACGTCGGTGACGTGGACGCCGCCGTCGGGGCCGCCGGTCAGGTTCCAGATGACCCAGGAGTCCATGGTGCCGAAGAGGATCTCGCCGGCCTCGGCGCGCTCGCGCAGGCCGTCCACGTGGTCGAGCAGCCAGCGGATCTTGGGGCCGGCGAAGTAGGAGGCGAGCGGCAGGCCGGTCTCGCGGCGGAACCGGTCGGGGCCGACGTTGCGGCCCAGTTCCTTGCACAGCCCGTCGGTCCTGGTGTCCTGCCAGACCAGCGCGTTGTGCACCGGCTCGCCGGTGTTCTTGTCCCACAGCAGGGTCGTCTCGCGCTGGTTGGTGATGCCGATCGCCCGGACGTCGGCGCCGGTGATGCCGGCCTTGGCGACGGCGCCCGCGGTGACCTCCTGGACGTTGGTCCAGATCTCGGCGCCGTCGTGCTCGACCCAGCCGGGCTTGGGGAAGATCTGCTCGTGCTCCTTCTGGTCGACCGCGACGATGCGGCCGTCCCGGTCGAAGACGATGCAGCGGCTTGAGGTGGTGCCCTGGTCGATGGAGGCGATGAACGGGCCGTGGCCGTGCGAGGCGGCGCCCGGGGCCGAGCTGTAGTCCTGGGTGTCGGTCATGGTGTGCGGCTCCTGCGGAAGTGACGTCGGTGGGCGGGGCGTTAGGCGAAGGCGAGTTCGTAGAGTCCGCCGGCGAGCGCCCCACCAGCAAGGGGGCCGACGACGGGAATCCAGGCGTAGCCCCAGTCCGAACCGCCCTTGTTGGGCAGCGGCAGCAGGGCGTGCACCAGGCGCGGGCCGAAGTCGCGCACCGGGTTGATGGCGTACCCGGTGGGCCCGCCGAGCGAGAGCCCGAGGCCGACCACGACCAGCGAGGTCATCAGGGCGCCGGTGCCCGAGACGCCGAGCCCCTCGGTCAGTCCCTGGGTGAGGATGGCGAGCACCAGGACGGTGGTGGCGATGATCTCGGTGGCCAGGTTCTGGACGACGTTGCGGATCTCCGGGCCGGTGCAGAAGATGCCGAGCACCGGGCCCGCGGCGGGGGCGGCCGACTGGTCGACGAGACCTTCCTGCCCGCCCTGGTCGCCGATGACCTCGGGGTCGGTCAGATGGGCCTGGAAGTGGCCGTAGTAGCTGACCCAGACCAGGACGGCGCCGATCATCGCGCCGAGGAGTTGCGAGGCCACGTACAGCGGTACGTCGCTCCACTGGGTGCCGCCCGCGCCGCCCTTGATGGCCAGGCCGACGGTGACCGCCGGGTTCAGGTGCGCTCCGCTGACCCCGCCCGCGATGTACGCGCCGGTCAGCACGGCGAAGCCCCACCCGAAGGTGATGGCGAGCCAGCCCGCGTTGAGTGCTTTCGACCGCTTGAGCGTGACGGCGGCGACCACGCCGCCGCCGAGCAGGATCAGGACGGCGGTTCCGATGGTTTCGCCGATGAAGATGTCGGAGCTGGACACCCGCGACTCCTTTGTCGTTCGTCCAGGAAAGGCGAACCCCGGGTCCCTTCCGGAGGTTCGCGCGCTCGGTGAGCGCGTTTGGCCGGCCCGTGACGTTGCCCACCATAGCGAATACTGTCGTTAGGTGTTCGACAATGCCGACCGGTGAACGGCAGTTTTCTCGACGCCTTCCACCTCGTCAAGAGTCCTGTGACTCAAAACTCGCGGGTAAGTGACTGTTGAGTACGGGGTGGTTAGCCCTACCCGGCCGCGCCCGCCGGAACCCGCCGGTACGCCGCGCGTACCCCCGGATCGGCGACGCGCCACCGCCGCATGGCCCCGCAGGGGCCCGCGCGCGGGCGGGCGTTTTGGGCTTGCCGGCGCGGGGGCTCCGTACGGGGGTGGGGGTACGGCCAGGGCGGGCCGCCGGACGGGGGCCTCCCGGCCGGTGCGTACGTGGGAGCGGCGCCGCGATCGGCTCGTACGGGGCGACCAGCCGTCGCGGTGGTCGAACTGCGTACGCGGAGGCTTGGCGGTGGGGCGGATGGTCGGCTGGGGCGGGGTGGGCCGGGGCTGACCCGGCCCCGGCTGATCCGGCTGGGCCCGTACGCCCTAGAAGCGCCCGGCCCCCAGGTCGCGGGAGACCGCTCGGGCGCAGTCGCGCACGGCCGCGACCAGCTCCGGCCGGAGCGTGCCGTCCGCGCACACCCGCTCCACGGCGCCGGTGACGCCGACCGCGCCCACCGGCATCCGGCGCCGGTCGTGGATGGGGGCGGCGAGCGAGGCCACGCCGTCCCAGGTCTCCTCCACGTCGGCAGCCCAGCCGCGCGCCCTGACCAGGTCGAGGACGCCCTCGAACTCCTTGAGCTCGGTCACCGTGCGCGCCGTGTACGACCGGCGTTCGCCCTCGACGGCCTCGGTGTGGGCCACCGGGTCGCAGGCGGCGAGCACCTTGCCGAGCGCCGTGCTGTGCAGCGGCTGCATCGCGCCCACCTCAAGCACCTGGCGGCTGTCGTCGGGCCGGAAGACGTGGTGCACGATCAGCACCCCCTGCTGGTGCAGGACCCCCAGGTAGACGCTTTCGCCGCTGGCCCGCGCCAGGTCGTCGGCCCACACCAGGGCGCGGGCGCGCAGCTCGTGGACGTCGAGGTAGCTGTTGCCGAGCCGCAGCAGTTCGGCGCCCAGTTGGTAGCGTCCGGACGCCGGGTCCTGCTCGACGAAACCCTCCTGCTGGAGCGTGCGCAGGATGCCGTGCGCGGTGCCCTTGGCCAGGCCGAGGGAGGTGGCGATCTCGGAGAGGCCGAGCCTGCGCTCGCCGCCCGCCAGCAGCCGGAGCATCGCCGCCGCGCGCTCCAGCGACTGGATGGTCCGTGCCATCGCGCAACCTCCTCAGGTCCAGTACCTACGGTTCGACAATGCTGAACACTATCGGCCCATGTCGACCTGCGGATACTGAGCAACGGAGCGGAGCACGTCGAGATTCGGCCGTTGATCCCGCCCCGTACCGTCCCGTCACACGGGACGTCCGGCGCCACTTCGGCACTGAGGGCTAGGCTGGCCGGGTGCGCCTTCCACCGGAAGACGCAAAGCCGACAGCCGTCGCACCTCAGGGAGAGCACGCCCATGGCCTCGTACACGCCATCGTCCACCAGCACCGACCGCGTCCGCGCCCTGCGCGAGGCCCTGGCCACCCGAGTGGTGGTCGCGGACGGCGCCATGGGCACGATGCTCCAGGCGCAGGACCCCAGTCTCGACGACTTCCAGCAGCTCGAAGGCTGCAACGAGATCCTCAACGTCACCCGCCCCGACATCGTGCGCAGCGTCCACCAGGAGTACTTCGCCGTCGGCGTGGACTGTGTGGAGACGAACACCTTCGGCGCCAACTTCTCCGCGCTCGGCGAGTACGAGATCGCCGACCGGATCTACGAGCTCTCCGAGGCGGGCGCCCGCATCGCCCGTGAGGTCGCCGACGAGTTCGCCGCCGACGGCCGGCCCCGCTGGGTGCTCGGCTCGATGGGCCCCGGCACCAAGCTCCCCACCCTCGGCCACGCCCCGTACGAGGCGCTGCGCGACGCGTACCAGGAGAACGCCGCCGGGCTGATCGCCGGTGGCGCCGACGCGCTGCTCGTCGAGACCACCCAGGACCTGCTCCAGACCAAGGCGTCCGTCATCGGCGTCAAGCGCGCGCTGGCCGCCGCCGGCGTGGACCTGCCGCTGCTGGTCCAGGTCACCGTCGAGACCACCGGCACCATGCTGCTCGGCTCCGAGATCGGCGCCGCGCTCACCGCGCTCGAACCGCTCGGCATCGACATGATCGGCCTCAACTGCGCCACCGGCCCCGCCGAGATGAGCGAGCACCTGCGCTACCTGGCCCGGCACGCGCGCACCCGGGTCTCCGCGATGCCCAACGCCGGTCTGCCCGTGCTCGGCAAGGACGGCGCGCACTACCCGCTCAGCCCGGTGGAGCTGGCCGACGCGCACGAGGTCTTCGTCCGCGAGTACGGGCTCTCGCTGGTCGGCGGCTGCTGCGGCACCACGCCCGAGCACCTGCGCCAGGTGGTCGAGCGGGTCCGGGACATGACGCCCACCGAGCGCGACCCGCACCCCGAGCCCGGCGCCGCCTCGCTCTACCAGACCGTCCCCTTCCGCCAGGACACCTCCTACCTGGCGATCGGCGAGCGCACCAACGCCAACGGCTCCAAGAAGTTCCGCGAGGCCATGCTGGAGGGCCGCTGGGACGACTGTGTGGAGATGGCCCGCGACCAGATCCGCGAGGGCGCCCACCTGCTCGACCTGTGCGTGGACTACGTGGGCCGGGACGGCGCCGCCGACATGCGCGAGCTGGCCGGCCGCTTCGCCACCGCCTCCACGCTCCCCATCGTGCTCGACTCCACCGAGGTCGACGTCATCCGCGCCGGGCTGGAGAAGCTGGGCGGCCGGGCCGTCATCAACTCGGTCAACTACGAGGACGGCGCGGGCCCCGAGTCCCGCTTCGCCCGCGTCACCGCGCTGGCCCAGGAGCACGGCGCGGCGCTGATGGCGCTCACCATCGACGAGGAGGGCCAGGCCCGCAGCGTCGAGCACAAGGTCGCCATCGCCGAGCGGCTGATCGAGGACCTGACGACCAACTGGGGCATCCAGGAGTCGGACATCCTCATCGACTGCCTCACCTTCACCATCTGCACCGGGCAGGAGGAGTCCCGCAAGGACGGCCTGAACACCATCGAGGCCATCCGCGAACTCAAGCGCCGCCACCCCGACGTGCAGACCACGCTGGGCCTGTCGAACATCTCCTTCGGCCTCAACCCGGCCGCCCGCATCGTGCTCAACTCCGTATTCCTCGACGAGTGCGTCAAGGCCGGCCTGGACTCGGCGATCGTGCACGCCTCCAAGATCCTGCCGATCGCCCGGCTGGACGAGGAGCAGGTCAAGACGGCGCTCGACCTCATCTACGACCGGCGCGCGGAGGGCTACGACCCGCTCCAGCGCCTCCTGGAGCTCTTCGAGGGCGCCACCGCCAAGTCGCTCAAGGCCAGCAAGTCCGAAGAGCTGCTGAGCCTGCCGCTCGAAGAGCGACTCCAGCGCCGCATCATCGACGGCGAGCGCAAGGGCCTGGAAGCCGACCTGGACGAGGCGCTCACCTCCCGACCGGCGCTCGACATCGTCAACGACACGCTGCTCGCCGGCATGAAGGTGGTCGGCGAACTCTTCGGCTCCGGCCAGATGCAGTTGCCCTTCGTCCTCCAGTCCGCCGAGGTGATGAAGAACGCGGTGGCCCACCTGGAGCCGCACATGGAGAAGTCGGACGCGGAGGGCAAGGGCACCATCGTGCTCGCGACCGTACGCGGCGACGTCCATGACATCGGCAAGAACCTGGTGGACATCATCCTGTCCAACAACGGCTACAACGTGGTCAACCTGGGCATCAAGCAGCCCGTCTCGGCGATCCTGGAGGCCGCTGAGGAGCACCGGGCCGACGTGATCGGCATGTCGGGGCTGCTGGTGAAGTCCACCGTGATCATGAAGGAGAACCTCCAGGAGCTCAACCAGCGCAAGCTGGCCGCCGACTACCCGGTCATCCTCGGCGGCGCCGCCCTCACCCGCGCCTACGTCGAGCAGGACCTGTACGAGATCTACGAGGGCGAGGTCCGCTACGCCAGGGACGCCTTCGAGGGGCTGCGGCTGATGGACGCGCTGATCGCGGTCAAGCGCGGCGTGCCCGGCGCGACCCTGCCCGAGCTGCGCCAGCGCCGGGTCGCCAAGCGCGCGGTCGAGGTCGCCGAGCCGGAGCCCGACGAGGGCCAGGTCCGTTCCGACGTGGCCGTCGACAACCCGGTGCCCGAGCCGCCGTTCTGGGGCACCCGGGTGGTCAAGGGCATCCAGTTGGTCGACTACGCCTCCTGGCTGGACGAGGGCGCGCTCTTCAAGGGCCAGTGGGGCCTGAAGCAGGCGCGCACCGGCGAGGGTCCGACGTACGAAGAGCTGGTGGAGACCGAGGGCCGGCCCCGGCTGCGCGGCTGGCTGGACAAGCTGCGCTCGGAGAACCTGCTGGAGGCGGCCGTGGTCTACGGCTACTTCCCCTGCGTGTCCAAGGGCGATGACCTGGTGCTGCTGCACGAGGACGGCACCGAGCGCACCCGCTTCACCTTCCCGCGGCAGCGCCGTGGCCGGCGGCTGTGCCTGGCCGACTTCTTCCGCCCGGAGGAGTCCGGCGAGCGGGACGTGGTCGGGCTCCAGGTCGTCACCGTCGGCTCCAAGATCGGCGAGGCGACGGCCGAACTGTTCGCGGCCAACTCCTACCGCGACTACCTGGAGCTGCACGGCCTGTCGGTGCAGCTCGCCGAGGCGCTGGCGGAGTACTGGCACGCCCGGGTGCGCGCCGAACTCGGCTACGCCGGCGAGGACCCGGACTCGGTGCAGGCCATGTTCGACCTGAAGTACCGCGGCGCCCGCTTCTCGCTCGGCTACGGTGCCTGCCCCGACCTGGAGGACCGCGCGAAGATCGCCGAACTCCTCGAACCCGAGCGGATCGGTGTGAAGCTGTCGGAGGAGTTCCAGCTCCACCCGGAGCAGTCCACGGACGCGATCGTCATCCACCACCCGGAGGCGAAGTACTTCAACGCCCGCTGACGGCCACCACGGGTGCCAGGCGCCCGACACCGGACGCGTGGCCGAGCGCCCGGCACTTGGACCTTTGACGTCCGGTGCCGGGCGCTCTGCTGCTGTTTCGACCGCGGGGCGGGCCGGGGGCTGCCCGGGCCCGCGCCGGGGCCGGGGCCGTGCTGGTGGTGCGGCAGGTGTCTGCCCGGGCGCGGCTGGCTGCGCTGCCGGGCCCGTACGTGTCTGCTGGTGGCCGGCTGGCTGTAGTGCTGGCTGGTCCGTGGCGTAGGTGTCCGCCGGCGCTCGGCTGGCCGTACTGCCGGGCCCGTACGCGTCTGCCCGTATGCGGCCGGCCGTACCGCTCGCCGCCCGTAGCCGGCTGGCGGCCTGCACGGGGCTGCCTGGCGGGCGTGCGCGGGCGGCCGTCCCCCGTCCGGCGGAGTGCGGCCCGGTGGGACCAAGACCGGCTGGGGCGAGCCGGGCCCGGCGCTCGGACACGCGCGGGCGACGCGCGTGGGGTCCGTGGCGGGAGCCACCGAGTGGGGCCGAGCCGTGAGATATCCGGGCGCGCCCGGCGTGCGCCGGACGTACACTTATCGGTCCAGTACAGCCGGTCATCCTCTGCCCAACGGAGAGTGACCGGCTCCCTTGTCCTCGCGGGGCCTTCCCGCCGGGCACGGCCCGCTGAGGGCCACGCGTCACGGAGGTGGATGGATGACCAGTAGCATCCCCGCGGTCGACACGCCGGCGGGGGCGGAGTCGGCCCCGGCGCTGGAGGGCGTGCTGCTCGACATGGACGGCACGCTGGTGGACACCGAGGGCCTGTGGTGGGCGGCGGAGGCCGCGATCTTCGCGGAGCTCGGGCACGTGCTGGACGAGGCGGACCGCGCGGTCGTCGTCGGCGGCCCGATGACCCGCAGCGCCACCTATCTGATCGAGACCACCGGCGCCGCCATCACGCTCGACGCGTTGATCCCGCTGCTCAACACCCGTTTCACGGAACTGATCGCGGGCAGCGTGCCGCTGATGCCGGGCGCCCGGCGCCTGTTGACCGAACTGACCGCGCACGGTGTGCCGACCGCGCTGGTCTCCGCCTCGCACCGGCGGATCATCGACCAGATATTGCGGTCGCTGGGTCCCGAGCACTTCGCGCTCACCGTCGCCGGCGACGAGGTCGAGCGGACCAAGCCGTACCCGGACCCCTATCTGCTCGCCGCCGCCGGCCTCGGCGCCGATCCCCGGCGCTGCGTCGTCATCGAGGACACCGCGACCGGCGTGGCGGCTGCCGAAGCCGCCGGCTGCCCGGTGCTCGCGGTGCCGTCCGTCGCCCCCATCGAGCCCGCGCCCGGCCGTACGGTCGCGCCGTCGTTGCTCCAGGTGGACCTGGCGTTCCTGCGCACCCTGATCGCCCCGCGCGAGCAGGTCGGGATGCCGATTCCGTAATCGTTCGGTCGCATGTCGTATTCCCGTGGCGGACGGTGCGTCATATCCGCGGGACGTAGCGCAAAGGGATAGCGGAACTCGGGGAAATGATCTTCCTTGGGTGAGGTAATGCTTACCGCCCCAACGGGCCGCGCGGGTGCGGCACTTCACGATTGCCCGCGCGGCCCCGGTCGATCGGTGGCCGTGGGTCGGTTACGGAAATTGATCACGGCATATGCAGTGCGTACGCGGTCGGCTTGTGGAATGCGCTGATCGAATTCCGCTTAGCCCCGGGCCGCTCTGACCGGGTCGTAAACGGGCGTCACGACGTGATCGTTGGCGTGACATATCTCACCGAACTGGCCGTCGACAGGTCGTCGTTGGGTGTGCTGACGGGAAGATTTGGGCGGTTTGGCGCGCGGCCTTGTGTCCCGATTGGACCTCTCTCGTACGAATCGTTCTGCGTTGCGCATATCCCGCGCCGGGGCGGCGTTATGGTGCCGAGATATCTGCCCAACTCCGCCGCCTTCCAGTAATGCTGGGGTCGCCTACTAATGTCTTCCGGAGAACTTCAGCACAACCCCCGTAGCCTGCTGGCCAAACAGCGATAGGGCCCCGGGTTTCGATGGTAGGGAGACCCCCGAGAATGAACCGTAAGGCGATGGTGTTGCCCGCGATGGTGGGCCTGCTGACATCCGTTCTCGCGGGCTGCGGGGATGCCGATGGGGCGGGCTCCGACGGCGACTCGATCGTCGTGGGGAGTAACGACCTGATCGAGGCGACCGACGGCGCCCCGGCGCCGCTCGACCCGGCCCAGGCGTACGACGTCGGTGCGTGGAGCCTCATGCACAACGTCTTCCAGACGCTGCTGCGCATGCCGCGCTCGGGCAACCAGCCGGTGCCCGACGCCGCGCAGACCTGCGGGTTCCAGGACAAGCAGAGCGAGCAGTTCCGCTGCACCCTGCGGTCCGGGCTGACCTTCGCGAACGGCAACGCGCTCACCGCGCAGGACGTCGTCTTCTCCTTCCAGCGCACCCAGGCCATCGACTACAAGAACGGCCCGCTGTCGCTGACCAGCAACATCGACAAGGTCGAGGCCGCCGGCGAACTGGAAGTCGTCTTCCACCTCAAGTCGCCCGACGCCACCTTCCCGCACAAGCTCGCCACCCCCGCCGCCGCCCTGCTCGACAGCGACGACTACGCCAAGGACAAGCTCAGGTCCGGCTTCGACGTCACCGGCTCCGGCCCGTACACGCTGCGCACCGAGACCCGCGACCGCCGGCTGACCAAGGCCGTCTTCACCAAGAACCCCAAGTACCAGGGCGCGGTCGAGGTCAGGAACAGCAAGGTCGAGCTGAAGTTCTTCGCCGAGGCGAAGGACATGCAGAAGGCGCTGGACAAGGGCGAGGTGAGCACGGTCAACCGGACGCTCGCCCCGGAGCAGGTCGTCCGGCTGCGCGACACCAACCAGAGCGACGTCAAGCTGACCGAGTCGTCGGGGCAGGAGATTCGTTACCTCGCCTTCAACACCGACGACTCCTCGGTGCGCAGCAAGGCGGTCCGGCAGGCGATGGCCCAGCTCGTGGACCGACAGGCACTGACCCGGGACGTCTACCGGCGCACCACCGTCCCGCTGTACTCGCTGGTGCCGACGGGCACCTCGGCCCACACCAACTCCTTCTACAACAGCTACGGCGAGCCCAGCGTCAGCAAGGCCAAGAAGATCCTGCGCGACGCCGACATCACCACGCCGGTCGAGGTGACGCTCTCCTACTCGTCGGAGCACTACGGCACGGTCACCACCAAGGAGTTCCAGGCGCTGCGGCAACAGCTCAACGACAGCGGGCTGTTCAAGGCGAAGATCCAGGACATCCCGTGGGGCACCTACCGCCCGGCGGCTGCCGAGGGCAAGTACGCGGTGTACGGCATGGGCTGGTACCCCGACTTCCCGGACCCCGACAACTACGTCGCCCCCTTCTTCGGCCCCGGCAACTTCCTCAACTCGCCCTACCGGAACTCCACGATCGAGAACGTGCTGATCCCGCGCACCCGGCAACAGGGCCAGCGCACCCTGGCCGTGCGGGACTTCCAGCACGTACAGAACATCGTCGCGGACGAGGTGCCGGTGCTGCCGCTGTGGCAGGGCAAGCAGTACGTGGCGACCCGGGACGGCATCACCGGAGCGGAGTGGTCGGTCGACGACGCGGGCAAGCTCCGCCTCTGGGAGCTGGGCCGCGGCGTCAAGGACTGACGCCCCCGACACCGGGCCGCCGAACCCCCGGCCCCGCAGCGTTTCGGCGCTGTGCCGACTCCCGGCCTCCCGGCGCTTCGACACCGTGCGCACCCGGCCCCGCAGCATCGAAGCGCTGCGGGGCCGGGTGCGTCACGGCGTTATTGCGCTGGTGGGCGGCGGGCAGCCACTCCTGCCGGCGGGGGGAGAGGGGCGGGGGAACACGCCGATGGGGGCCACGGCAGGGCCCTGCCGGCAGGTGGTGCCGGCAGGTGGTGCCGGTGCCCGGCACCGACTGGGCGCCGGCCGCCTGCGGCGCCGCTCCTGCTACTGCGCTCCCGGCCGGACCAGACCGCTCTCGTACGCGTACACCGCCGCCTGCACCCGGTCCCGCAGGCCGAGCTTGGTGAGGACGTGGCCCACGTGGGTCTTGACCGTGGTCTCGCTGACGAACAGATCGGCGGCGATCTCCGCGTTGGACAACCCGCGGGCCACCAGCTTGAGGACCTCGACCTCGCGGTCGGTCAGGGTGTGCAGCGTGTCGGGCACCTGCTCCTCGCCCGACGGCAGGTGATCCGCGTACTTGTCCAGCAGCCGACGGGTGACGCTGGGGGCCAGCATGGCCTCGCCCGCGGCCACCACCCGGATCGCCTGCACCAGCTCGTTGGCCGGCGCGTCCTTCAGCAGGAAGCCGCGGGCCCCGGCGCGCAGCGCCTCCACCACGTACTCATCGAGGTCGAAGGTGGTCAGCACCAGCACCTTGGCCGGCCCGTCCCGCCCGGGACCGGTGATCTGCCGGGTGGCCTCCACCCCGTCCATCCGGGGCATCCGGATGTCCATCAGGACGACGTCCGGCTGGAGGGCCCTGACCTGGTCCAGGGCCTGGAGGCCGTCGCCGGCCTCGCCCACGACCGCGAGGTCCTGCTCGGCCTCCAGGATCATCCGGAAGCCGGTGCGCAGCAGCGGCTGGTCATCGACGAGCAGGACGCGGATAGCCACGGGATCTCCTTCGTTAGACCTGGCCCATTCTGCCCTGACCCGCCGGGTCGGACTGCGCGGGGATGACCTTGAGGGGGTACGGCGGGGGAGTGCCGCCGAACTCGGGGCACACCGCCTGGTGGTCGCACCAGCCGCACAGCTTGGTCTGCCGCGGCTGCCAGTTCCCCGTCTCGGTCGCCTCCCGAATCGCCGCCCACAGCGCCAGCAGCTTGCGTTCGAGCGCCAGCAGCTCCGCCGCCTCCGGGTCGTACGTCAGCACGTCGCCACTGCCCAGGTAGACGAGCTGGAGCCGCTTGGGCACCACGCCGCGCAGCCGCCACAGCACCAGCGCGTAGAACGTCATCTGGAACAGCGCGTCGCCCCGGTACTGCGGGGACGGCGCCCGGCCCGTCTTGTAGTCGACCACGCGCACCTCCCCGGTGGGCGCCACGTCCACCCGGTCGATGTAGCCGCGCAGCGTCAGGCCCGACTCCAGCTCCGTCTCCACGTACAGCTCGCGCTCGGCGGGCTCAAGCCGGGTCGGGTCCTCCAGCGTGAACCACCGCTCGACGAGCTGCTCCGCCTCGCGCAGCCAGCCCGCCATCCGCTCCGTGTCCTGACCGCCGTCGTCGGTCGCGAACAGCGCGGCGAGCTCCGGCTTCGCGGCCAACAGCCGCTCCCACTCGCCGGGCACCATCGACCGCGCCCGCGGCGCCGTACGGTCGGCCGCGGGGGAGTCGAAGAGCCGCTCAAGGACGGCGTGCACCACCGTGCCCCGGGTGGCGGCCGGGCTCGGCTTCTCCGGCAACTTGTCGATCACGCGGAAGCGGTACAGCAGCGGGCAGCGCATGAAGTCCGCCGCCCGCGACGGCGACAGCGAAGACGACAGCGACGCCCGGGACGCCGCCCGACCCGGCCGCCCCGTCTGGTCCGTACGTTCCGTCTGCTCCGTGGTTCCCATGGCGCCGACCTTACGGCCCCGCACTGACAATCGAGGCGACCGGCCGCCGGCGGACCACACGGGGCCCGTGCATCACCCCCAGCCCCACCGGGCATGCGCCCTGTGAACGGCATCCACCGCCCGGACCCCGCACCGGCGACCCCCCTGTGGGGTCACGTACGGACAAGGGCGCGGGGCCCCGTGCGGGTAAAGGGGGAGCCGAGGCCGAGCGAAGCGCAGGCAGACGCATACCATCGACGGCAGAACACCTCACGCCAGATGGCCGCGCGGCAGCGTCGGCGGCACGAGGAACGCACAGACGAGAGGACACCGTGGACAACAGCGGGCAGCGGCAGTCCGGCAGCGGGGGGCCGGACCACCCGACCGAGCCCGGGGACCGCAAGCCCGAGCGGCCCAAGGAGGTCGGCGGCGGCTTTTTGATGGGCCGGCCGTTCGGCGTTCCGGTCTACGTCGCGCCGAGCTGGTTCCTGGTGGCGGCCCTGATCACCTGGGTGTTCGGCGGCCAGCTCGACCGCGTACTACCGGAGCTCGGCACCGCGCGCTACCTGGTCTCGCTCTTCTTCGCCATCGCCTTCTACGCTTCGGTCCTGGTGCACGAACTGGCCCACACGGTGGCCGCCCTGCGCTTCAAACTGCCGGTGCGCCGCATCCAGTTGCAGTTCTTCGGCGGCGTCTCGGAGATCGAGAAGGAGTCGGAGACGCCCGGGCGCGAGTTCGTCCTCGCCTTCGTCGGACCGCTGCTCTCGCTGGTCCTCGCCGGCCTGTTCTACCTGGGCATGCAGACCGTGGAATCGGGCACCGTACCGGGCGTGCTGCTCGCCGGCCTGATGATCTCCAACCTGATCGTGGCCGCCTTCAACCTGCTGCCCGGCCTGCCGCTGGACGGCGGGCGGATGCTGCGGGCCGTGGTCTGGAAGATCAGCGGCAAGCCGATGACCGGCACCATCGCCGCCGCCTGGACCGGCCGCGCGCTCGCGGTCGCGGTGCTGATCGGCCTGCCGCTGATCACCCACTCCGGCGGCTTCGGCGACACCGACGGCTTCGGCAGTGTGGACTCCCTCACCGATGCGCTGCTCGCCGCCATCCTGGCCGCCATCATCTGGACCGGCGCCGGCAACAGCCTGCGGATGGCCAGGCTCCGCGAGCGCCTCCCGGACCTGCGGGCCCGCGCCCTCACCCGGCGCGCGGTGCCGGTCACCGCCGACACCCCGCTCTCCGAGGCGCTGCGCCGTGCCAACGAGGCCGGGGCCAGGGCGCTGGTCGTGGTCGACGGCCAGGGCGCCCCGACCGCCCTGGTCCGCGAGGCCGCCATCGTCGGCATCCCCGAACACCGCCGCCCCTGGGTCGCGGTCAGCGGCCTCGCCCAGGACCTCAAGGAGGGCATGCGCGTCTCCGCCGAGCTGACCGGCGAACAACTCCTGGAGACCCTGCGGGCCACCCCCGCCACCGAATACCTGGTCGTCGAGGAGACCGGCGAGATCTACGGGGTGCTCTCCACCGTCGATGTCGAGCGCGCCTTCATGGCCGCGATGGCCCGCCCCTTCTAGCCCCAGGGCCCCGCCCCGGCTGGTCCGCCCGCCCCCCTGCTGGTCCGGCTGCGTTCCCGGACCGCTCCGTACGCGTCCGTGCGCGCCCGATCACCGCCGTACGCGCGGTGGGCCGCCCGCACCCCAGGCCCCCGCAGGCTCGCCCCGGCCTCCCGGGACCGGGCCCGCACCGGGCCCCTGCCGGGGCCGGTCGGCGGTCCCGCGTCAGACCGGTAGGCTGGTCACATGTCCGAACCGACCGGTGCCGCCCGCCGTCGCGGGCCCTTCCAGGTCGGGGACCAGGTCCAGCTCACCGACCCCAAGGGACGCCCCTACACCTTCACGCTCGAAGCCGGGAAGAGCTTCCACACCCACAAGGGTGCCTTCCCGCACGACGAGCTGATCGGTGCTCCCGAGGGCAGTGTTGTCCGTACCACCGGGAACGTCGCCTACCTCGCGCTGCGCCCGCTGCTCCCCGACTACGTCCTGTCCATGCCGCGCGGAGCCGCCGTGGTCTACCCCAAGGACGCGGGGCAGATCCTGGCGATGGCCGACATCTTCCCCGGGGCCCGGGTCGGCGCGGCGGGGGGGGGTTCCGGCTCGCTCAGCAGCTTCCTGCTGCGCGCCATCGGCGACCAGGGCATGCTGCACTCCTACGAGCGCCGCGCCGACTTCGCCGAGATCGCCACCCAGAACGTCGAGCGCTACTTCGGCGGACCGCACCCCGCCTGGCAGCTCACCGTCGGCGACCTCCAGGACAACCTGTCGGACACCGATGTCGACCGGGTCATCCTGGACATGCTGGCGCCCTGGGAGTGCCTGGAGGCCGTCTCCAAGGCGCTGGTGCCCGGCGGCATCCTGTGCGCGTACGTCGCCACCACCACCCAGCTCGCCCGCACCGTCGAGGCGATCCGGGAGCACGGCACCTTCAACGAGCCGTCGGCCTGGGAGACCATGGTCCGCACCTGGCACGTGGAGGGCCTGGCCGTCCGCCCCGACCACCGCATGATCGGGCACACCGGCTTCCTGCTCACCGCCCGCCGCCTGGCCGACGGGGTCGAGCCGCCGCTGCGCCGCCGTCGCCCGGCCAAGGGCGCGTACGGCGAGGACTACACCGGCCCCGGTCGCGACCAGACCGCCGGCCGGGCGGGCAGCCGGGCGGAGGGTTCCACCGCCGGCTCGGCGGGCACGGACGCCGAGTCCGCGGCGACCGACGCCTGATCCGCCGGTCCCACCGGCGCGACCAGCCCCACCGGCCCGGCCGCGGCCACCCGGCCACCCCCGGCGCACGGAACCACCGTGCGCGCCCGGCGCGCACGGCGCATCGGTAGGGGGCTGACGCTCCACTGTGAACTACCCGGCGCCGCCGACGACTTCCCACCGGGGAACCGTCGGCGGCGCCGCTTCGTTCTCCGGGTGCCGCCGTCCCTCACCCGGCTGTATCCGCCGGCTGTGACGTGTGGCACCATGCTGGCCACCCCCGACGCCACGACGCTCACAGGAGTTATCCGCGTGCAGCCCTCGGCAGGCCCTGCGTCCACCCCTTCGCCCGCTGCGGCGGTCCCCGGACCTGGCCTCCCTCACACCCGCACCCGCTGGGTGCACTGGATCACCACCGCGCTCGCCCTCGGAGCCGTCGTCACCGGCGCGATCGCCTTCCAACCCTCGGACGCCAAGGCGACCCCCGAGGCCGCCGCGCCCCCACCACCGAGCCCGGTGCCGGCCCCGGACGCCCGCGCCGTCGCCTATCCGTTGGAGTGCGGGCCGGCCCCGGTGGACGTCGTACGCCACGCCTCGGGCGACCTGGACGGCGACGGACGCCCGGAGACCGTGGCCGTGGTCCGCTGTCACGCGGAGGCGGGCACTCCGCCCAGCGGGATCTACGTGGTGGCTGCCGCGCGCAACTCCGCGGGCAAGCAAGGGTCCAAGCCGCGGGTGGTGAGCACCTTCCTCAAACCGACCGAGAAGATGAGCGTGCAGCGCCTCGTGGTGGTCGACGGCACGGTTTCGGCCACCTTGGTGGGCTACTCATCGCTGGACGTCCCGCGCTGCTGCCCGGACCTCCAGCGGGACGTCAACTGGCGCTGGCGCAACGGCAAGTTCGAGCTGAAGGCGGCCCCCGTCCCGGGCAGCGTGTGACCCACCCACCGCTCGGGGTGGGACCCACCCACCACCCTGAGCACCCCCACCCAACCGCCACCACCCACCCACCACGCCGAGCCCGACCCACCCGGCGTGCGCCGCCCCCGACCCACCCACGGGCCCCGTACGACACGAGCAACCCGCGCGCTCCCACCCACCCGGCACCGGAACGCCCCGGCCGACAACCACGCGGTCGGCAGACACCCGCCCCGGCGGCAACCCCACGGGAAGCACACCCGGCCCGCCCCGACCGACAGCCACCACCCACGGCACGGCCGGTCACGGCACACACCCGGGCACAGCCCCACAGTCACGCCCGCTGCCGGCCACAGCCCCCACCCACGAGAGCCCCGCCGAAGCGGTCCCGCCAGCCCGGCAGCAGCCACTGCCGTACGTCGCCGGTCAACCGCCACCACGCCGCTGAGCTGCGCAAACGTAAGGGGGGAACAGGAAGAAGGGCGCGCCGGGGAGCGGGAGCGTCCGGCGCCGCGCGGGGAAAGTGGATCAGGCCGCGTCGGGCCCGTACACCTCGACCTTGTCGGCCACCCGTCGTACGTGGATGCAGTCGCCTGGGCACTCCTTGGCCGAGTCCCGGACGTCGATGAGCAGCGGCAGCGGCACCGGGGCCGTCGCACCGGGAGCGGACAGCAACTCGGCCTCCTCGCCCGCGGGCGCAGGCGCCTTGACGTACGCCAGGCCGTCGATGTCGAGCTCGAAGACCTCCGGCGCGTACTGGGCACAGATGCCGTCGCCGGTACACAGGTCCTGGTCGATCCACACCTCAAGGGCCTCGGATGCGGCGGCCGTCGTTTCGGTGTCGGAGACCTCGTCGTGCGCGGTGTTCTGCGCGGTCATTTCGCCTGCCGTTCCTGCGCGGGTGAACCAATTGAAGCCAGCCCTGACGGGTGTTGACCATCTCGACCATACAACCGCCCGCTTTCGGATGTTGTTGGGTGGGTATTCAGCAGGCGAGAGGACGTGCGCAAGGGTGAAGATCGGACACACCCCGAACGGTTTGTGATCTAGGGGTTTCAACCTGCACCGGCCCAGGTAGGGTCTGGAAGCGTCCAGCTCCCCTTGGAGGAGGTGAGGACCGTGGCAGCCCACGACGACGACATCAACCGCGGCATCCGGCCGGGGCGGGGGTCTGAGGACCCAGCCGGCCAGGTTGCCTATCTAGAGCAGGAAATCGCCGTCCTGCGACGTAAGCTCGCCGACTCTCCGCGGCACACGAGGATTCTCGAAGAGCGGATCGTCGAGTTGCAGACCAACCTCGCAGGCGTGTCCGCACAGAATGAGCGGCTCGCCAATACCCTCCGTGAGGCGCGCGATCAGATCGTGGCGCTCAAGGAGGAGGTCGACCGGCTGGCCCAGCCACCGGCCGGCTTCGGGGTCTTCCTGCATCAGAACGAGGACGGCACGGCGGACATCTTCACCGGAGGACGGAAACTCCGGGTCAATGTCAGCCCCAGCGTCGATCTCGACGAGCTCAGGCGTGGCCAGGAGGTCATGCTCAACGAGGCGCTCAACGTGGTCGAGGCCATGGCCTTCGAGCGCGCCGGGGACATCGTCACCCTCAAGGAGATCCTTGAGGACGGCGAGCGGGCCCTGGTGGTCGGGCACACCGACGAAGAACGCGTGGTGCGACTGGCCGAGCCGCTGCTCGACGTGACGATCAGGCCGGGCGACGCCCTGCTGCTTGAGCCGCGCTCGGGGTATGTGTACGAGGTCATTCCGAAGAGCGAGGTCGAGGAGCTCGTCCTCGAAGAGGTCCCCGACATCGACTACACCAAGATCGGCGGCCTGGGGAACCAGATCGAGCTGATCAGGGACGCGGTCGAGCTCCCGTACCTCTACCCCGACCTCTTCAAGGAGCACGAACTCCGGCCGCCCAAGGGCGTGCTGCTCTACGGCCCGCCCGGCTGCGGCAAGACGCTGATCGCCAAGGCCGTCGCCAACTCCCTTGCCAAGAAGGTCGCCGAGGTGACCGGCAAGCCGGCGGGCAAGAGCTTCTTCCTCAACATCAAGGGGCCGGAGCTGCTCAACAAGTACGTCGGCGAGACCGAGCGGCACATCCGGCTGGTCTTCCAGCGGGCCAGAGAGAAGGCCAGCGAGGGCACGCCGGTCATCGTCTTCTTCGACGAGATGGACTCGCTGTTCCGCACCCGTGGCTCCGGCGTCAGCTCGGACGTGGAGAACACCATCGTCCCCCAGTTGCTCTCCGAGATCGACGGTGTGGAGGGCCTGGAGAACGTCATCGTCATCGGTGCATCCAACCGCGAGGACATGATCGACCCGGCGATCCTGCGGCCGGGCCGACTCGACGTGAAGATCAAGATCGAGCGGCCGGACGCGGAGGCCGCCAAGGACATCTTCTCGAAGTACCTCACGGCCACCCTGCCGGTGCACACCGACGACCTGGCCGAACACGGCGGATCGCGGCAGGCAGCCGTCAGCGGCATGATTCAGTCGGTCGTCGAGCAGATGTATGCGGAATCCGAGGAGAACCGGTTCCTTGAGGTCACCTACGCCAATGGTGACAAGGAAGTCCTGTACTTCAAGGACTTCAATTCCGGCGCGATGATCCAAAACATCGTCGACCGGGCCAAGAAGATGGCCATCAAGGCATTCCTCGACCACGACCAGAAGGGCCTTCGGGTCTCCCATCTGCTCGCCGCCTGCGTGGACGAGTTCAAGGAGAACGAGGACCTGCCGAACACCACGAATCCGGACGACTGGGCCCGGATTTCCGGAAAGAAGGGCGAGCGGATCGTCTTCATCCGTACGCTCGTCACCGGAAAGCAGGGGGCGGACACGGGTCGGTCCATCGACACCGTGGCCAACACCGGCCAGTACCTGTAAGAACCGCGCTCCGGCTGCGGATGTCCTATCCCCGTCTCGGCGGGGACCCTGGGGGCGTCCGCAGCCGGATGCTTTTCTCCGGCCGGTCGGCGAACGAACGACCGGAGCAATGACCGTAATGATCTCCCCAGCGCCGCTCAGCCGTTCTAGGCTCTTCGTACCGCAGCGCCGCGGGTGGGGATCGGGCACCGCATACGCACCGGATGCGCAGCGGTACTTGAGCGCCGACCTGACCGGTGGGCGCCGCCGGGCAAGGAGGGCCGCATGACCGTACGGCGAGTAATGGGCATCGAGACGGAGTACGGGATCTCCGTCCCCGGCCACCCGAACGCCAATGCCATGCTCACCTCGTCCCAGATCGTCAACGCCTACGCGGCGGCGATGCACCGGGCGCGGCGCGCCCGCTGGGACTTCGAGGAGGAGAACCCGCTGCGGGACGCCCGCGGCTTCGACCTCGCCCGCGAGACGGCGGACTCCAGCCAGCTCACGGACGAGGACATCGGCCTGGCCAACGTCATCCTCACCAACGGTGCACGGTTGTACGTGGACCACGCCCACCCCGAGTACAGCGCGCCCGAGGTCACCAACCCCAGGGACGCCGTGCTGTGGGACAAGGCGGGCGAGCGGATCATGGCCGAGGCCGCCGAGCGCGCCGCCGCGCTGCCCGGTGCCCAGCCGATCCACCTGTACAAGAACAACACCGACAACAAGGGCGCCTCCTACGGCACCCACGAGAACTACCTGATGAAGCGGGCGACGCCGTTCTCGGACATCGTTCGCCACCTCACCCCGTTCTTCGTCTCCCGGCAGGTGGTCACCGGCGCCGGCCGGGTCGGCATCGGGCAGGACGGGCACGACCACGGCTTCCAGATCAGCCAGCGCGCGGACTACTTCGAGGTCGAGGTGGGCCTGGAGACGACGCTCAAGCGCCCGCTGATCAACACCAGGGACGAGCCGCACGCGGACGCCGAGAAGTACCGCAGGCTGCACGTGATCATTGGCGACGCCAACCTCTCCGAGATCTCGACGTACCTCAAGCTGGGCACCACCGCGCTGGTGCTCTCCATGATCGAGGACGGGTTCATCGCCGTCGACCTCGCCGTCGACCAACCGGTCCGTACGCTGCACCAGGTCTCGCACGACCCCACCCTGCGACAGTTGATCACGCTGCGTAGCGGGCGCACGCTGACCGGGGTGCAGCTCCAGATGGAGTACTTCGAGCTGGCGCACAAGTACGTGGAGGATCGGTACGGCGCTGACGCGGACGAGCAGACCAAGGACGTCCTCGCGCGCTGGGAGGACGTGCTCGGCCGGCTGGAACGCGATCCGATGAGCCTGGCGGGCGAGCTGGACTGGGTCGCCAAGCGCGAGCTGCTGGAGGGCTACCGGCGCCGCGACGGCCTGGACTGGGAGGCGGCCAGGCTGCACCTGGTGGACCTCCAGTACGCGGACGTACGCCCCGACAAGGGCCTGTACAACCGGCTGGCGGCGCGCGGCAAGATGACCCGCCTGCTGGACGAGGCCGAGGTCGAGCGAGCCGAGCGCAAGCCGCCGGAGGACACCAGGGCGTACTTCCGCGGGCGCTGCCTTGAGCAGTACGCCGACGACGTGGCGGCGGCGTCCTGGGACTCGGTGATCTTCGATCTGCCGGGCCGCGACTCACTGCAACGGGTGCCCACGCTTGAGCCGCTGCGCGGCACCCGCAACCACGTCAAGGAGCTCCTGGACCGCTGTCGCACCGCCGAGGACCTGGTCCGGGTGCTGTCGGGCGGCTGAGCGGGTCTGAGACCTGGGTGATCAGGGAATCATCGAGGTGGTTCTCGAACGTTGTAGCAAGTACGGGCCCGATGTCGGGCCCGGCTTGTAGGGTCTGATCTTGTACGTCGAACCGAGCGGGGTGAGGGATATGGCGACCAAGGACACCGACGGTGGGCAGCAGCGAGCGACGCGTTCCAAGGAGGAGGTCGACGAGCAGGCCCAGGACGCGCAGGCCGCTGAGGACCTGAAGGAGCGGCAGGAGAAGCTCTCGGACGACGTGGACTCCGTACTGGACGAGATCGACGACGTCCTGGAGGAGAACGCCGAAGACTTCGTGCGGTCCTTCGTGCAAAAGGGCGGCCAGTAGGCCGTCCGTAGCTGATCGACCCTTCTGATGAGGGGCACGGGCCCGCTTCGCCGCGGGCCGCGGTGGCGACGGCCGGGTGAGGTCTTGGTGTTCCTCCCGGCCGTTTCCGCCACACATGTGGATCAACGTCATGGGACGGGTAGGGTCCCGGACGTACGGTGCTTCAACCGCGATGTGGCCATGGGGACGTTGAGGTGGCCCGGGGGGCTCGCCGCCGGGCCTTCGCATATCTGGAAGGAAACTTGTGGAAGCCAACACTCGTATCACTGGGCGTCTACCTGCACCCTTCCTGACGCCCGGGTCCTCCTCGTTCATGGACTTCCTCGGCGACCACGCGCCCGAGTTGCTGCCGGGCAACCGCCCGCTGCCCGAGGTGCGCGGCGCCATCGAGGCCCCGCACGGGACGACGATCGTGGCGGCCACCTTCGCCGGCGGCGTGGTGCTCGCCGGTGACCGCAGGGCCACGATGGGCAACGTCATCGCCCAGCGCGACATCGAGAAGGTCTTCCCGGCCGACGAGTACTCGGCGGTGGGCATCGCCGGCACGGCCGGGCTCGCCGTCGAGATGGTCAAGCTCTTCCAGTTGGAGCTGGAGCACTTCGAGAAGGTCGAGGGCGTCCAGCTCTCCCTGGAGGGCAAGGCCAACCGGCTCTCGACCATGATCCGCGGCAACCTCGGCATGGCGATGCAGGGCCTGGCCGTGGTGCCGCTGTTCACCGGCTGGGACGTGGACCGCGGCAAGGGCCGCATCTTCTCGTACGACGTCACCGGCGGGCGCTCCGAAGAGCACGGCTTCGCGGCCACCGGCTCGGGCTCGGTCTTCGCCCGCGGCGCGCTCAAGAAGCTCTACCGCGCCGACCTGACGGAAGAGCAGGCCGCCACCGCTGTGGTGCAGGCGCTCTACGACGCGGCGGACGACGACTCCGCCACCGGTGGGCCCGACCTGGCCCGGCGCATCTACCCGATCGTCACCGTCATCACCGACGAGGGCTTCAGGCGCCTCGCCGAGTCCGAGGTGTCCGCCATCGCGCGGGCCGTCTACGACCGGCGACTGCAACAGCCGGACGGCCCTCGGGCCGACGTCCTCTGACGGACAGGGAAGGTCCGCCCATGCATTCGCCACTGACAGAAAGGGACGGATAGCCGGTGTCGACGCCGTTCTATGTCTCACCCCAGCAGGCCATGGCCGACCGCGCCGAGTACGCCCGCAAGGGCATCGCGCGGGGCCGTAGCGTCGTCGTGCTCCAGTACACCGACGGCATCGTCTTCGTGGCCGAGAACCCGTCCAGGGCGCTGCACAAGGTCAGCGAGATCTACGACCGGATCGCCTTCGCGGCGGTCGGCAAGTACAACGAGTTCGAGAACCTGCGCATCGGCGGGGTGCGCTACGCGGACCTGCGCGGCTTCACGTATCACCGTGAGGACGTGACGGCCCGCGGCCTCGCCAACGTCTACGCGCAGACGCTCGGCACCATCTTCTCCAGCAACGCCGAGAAGCCGTACGAGGTCGAGCTGATCGTCGCCGAGGTCGGACCAGGACCGGAGGACGACCAGATCTATCGCCTCCCGCATGACGGTTCGATCGTGGACGAGCACGGTTCGGTGGCCGTCGGTGGCAACTCCGATCAGATCGGTAGCTACCTCGATCAGCGGCACCGTGACGGCATGACCCTCGGCGAGGCGCTGAAGCTCGCCGTGGAGTCGCTCTCGCGCGACAACAACGGCGGCGAGCGCAGCCTGACCGCCGAGCAGCTAGAGGTCGCGGTGCTCGACCGGACCCGCCCCCAGCAGCGCAAGTTCAAGCGCCTGCTCGGCAGCCAGCTCGCCCGGCTGCTTGAGGAGGACGGCGCGGACGCCCCGGCGGCCGACGACGCCGCGGACGGGTCCACGGCCGATGAGGATGCGGCCGGAGCCGCGGACGAGGCGTCCGAGGACAAGCCGGCCGGCAAGCCGGCGGGCAAGGCGAAGGGCGCCGCCAAGGGGGCCGCCGACAAGGCGGCGGACAAGGCCCCGAAGGGCGAAGCGGACGCGGCGGACCAGGACGACGCGGCGGAGTAGCCCGTGGCGGGCCGCAACCCGCAACCACCGTCCGGCGCCCCGGCACACGGCTCACCCCGTGTGCCGGGGCGCCGTGTCGTGCGGTCCCGCCGGGTGGCTGGGCGGTGCCTGGGCGGGGCGGCCCTGGCCGGGGGGTGGCTGCCGGGGGGGCGGGGCGCCTCGTCGTCGGGGCCGCCTGACGGGGGCCGGGCCGGGCCGGTGTGGGTGGTGGGGCCGCCTTGACGGGGCAGGTCGGTGTGGGTGGTGGGGTCGCGCTGCCGGGTCAGGCCCGTGTGGGTGGTGGTGGGGCCGTCGATGCGCGGGTGACCAGCTCGACCGGCAGGGTGGTCACCTCGGCCACGCCGCCGTCCACCACCGTGAGCAGGGCGCGCATGCCGGCTGCTCCCACCGCCTCGGCGGGCAGCCGGACCGTCGTCAGCTCGGGATCGACCGCGGTCGCCAGCGAGATGTCGTCGAAGCCGGTGACCGAGACGTCGTGCGGCACCCGCAGCCCGAGGCGCCGTACGGCCTTGCACGCGCCCGCGGCCAGCACGTCGTCGTCGCAGACCAGCGCCGTCGGGCGGGGGCCGGGGCGGGTCAGGGCGCGTTCGGCGGCGCTCAGCCCGCCGGCGACGGACAGCGGCGCCGGCTCGGTGCGCACGCTCGCCCCCGGCACGCCGCCGAGCGCTGCGGCCAGCGCCCCGGCGCGTACCCGGAAGGCCCAGGAGTCCACCGCGGCGGCCAGGTGCACCAGATGGCGGTGGCCGAGCGTGAGCAGGTGTTCCGTCAACTGCCGCATGCCGGCCGCGATGTCCACGTTCACGGTGGCGGCGGCCCCGGTGCGGTCCGGGTCGCTGTCGAGCATGACCAGCGGCAGCCCGTCGCCGCGCAGGGCCGCCAGCGCATCGGCCGCCATGGACGAGGCGATGACCCCGTCGAGCGCGGCCCCCCCCCGGCCGCCCGGGGCCGGCGCCCGGCCCCCCCCCCCCGGCGCGGGGGGGGGCCCCCCCCCCCCCCCCCACCGCGCTGGCGCGCAGCCCCGCACCGCGGATGCCACCACCACCCGGTCCTTCGCCCGGATCGCCGACGCCGTGCTCTCCGAGCGCACGGCCGCGATCGTGGACGGCCGCCCCGCGCGGCGGGCCGCGGCGGTGGACAGCGGTGCGGTGCGCCTGTCGGCGAAGCAGGCGCGGACGGAGGACGGCACCACCTCCTCGCTCGGCAAGCGCAAGGCGCGGCTGGCCGCCCTCGGTGAGGAGTACTCCTCCGGCGACACCAAGGCCACCGTGAACAGCACCCGCATCCAGGGCAACCGAGCCACGGTGCAGGTCACCGAGACCACCCTGCTGCGCTACAAGAAGCTCCGCGGCGACGAGCCGGCCACGACCGGCTTCCAGGCCCACCACGAACTCACCCTCGCCCGCACCTCGGGCGGCAAGTGGGAGCTGACCGGGGTGCGCTCGACCGACGACGGACCGGTCGCCATCAACGCGCCCGCCGCGCCGGCGGTGACCACCGCGGACGCGCTGCCCAGCGCAACCCGCGCGGCCATCACCAAGCCCGCCACGCCGCAGAACAAGCCGCCGGGCACCGCCGGCTACGACTACAAGGCGATGGCCGCGTACACCGAGAAGTACTGGAAGGACTACAACCCCGCGTACCGGAAGTTCAACGACGCGGGCGGCGACTGCACCAACTTCGTCAGCCAGGCCCTGAAGGCCGGCGGTTGGAAGCACCAGCCGGGCAGCTACGACGACTACCGCAACTGGTGGTACGACTCCTCGTACCAGTCGCTCTCCTGGGTCGGGGTCAACGAGTGGTCCTGGTTCACGCTGCACCACAAGCGGGCCACCAACCTGTCGAACGTCTACCACATGGGCGTCGGTGACGTCATGCAGATGGACTTCGACCGGGACGGTTCCAAGGACCACTCGATGATGGTCACCTACCGGAGCGCGAGCGGCGTCCCGTACCTCACCTACCACTCGGTGAACACCTACCGGAAGTCGGTGGCGAGCATCATCGCGTCGTACCCGAACTCCCTGTACTACGCCTACCGCATCTGATCCTGACGGAGGCGGCCGGCAGCGCGCGCCGCGGTGGGCCCCGCCCGCCCGGCGCGTACGATTCGCCCCGCCCGGCCCCCGCTGCCGCGTGGCCGAGCGGGCGGACGAACCCCACGGCCCCGCCGCGGACCCGAACCGGTCCCCGGCGGGGCCCGTGCGTGCGCGGCGGCACGGCCCGCCGCCGTGCCCCTACGCGCGGCGCTCCCTACGCGCCGCTGCCCCGCGCGCCGCCCGTGTCCCGTACGCGGCGCAGCCCCGTACCGCGCCGTCGCGTACGCAGTGACGGCCGTACGCGGCCGAGCGGCGCGACCGCTCCCGTGCAGCGCCGATGCGTAGCGCCCGTACGCGGTGGGCGCGGACCGTGCTGGTGCATGGTGCTTATGTGCGGGTAAGGCGGCAGACCTCCTGGAGTGGCCGGGGTGCGGTGGCCGGTCGCCGGACCGCCTCGGGGAACCGATCTCAGCCCGGCCGAATGTGCACTCCCCAACGGCAGCCGTCCGACGTGACACGTTCGCAGCCCCGCCCCGGAGTGGCCGAAACGTCATCCTCCTGGTTCATAATTACCCGGCATGTGCACCACCCCCTTTAACAAACTGTTGCCCGCCGCATTCGAAGTCGATACGGTGTGCGAGCGGCGATCGAGAGACCGGGTGCTGTCGAACCTTTAAGGGGGATTTTCGATTGCAGGCGCAAGCTCCAGAGTCGCCCCCCGGATATAGGAAGATCGAAACTCTGGCAGTCCCATGGTGAGTGGGGTCTTCATTGCGACGGTATTCGCGATGGTGGCCGCACCGGGGCCGTCATTCGTCGTTCTGGTGAATGAAACGCTGCGTTACGGTCGGCTGGCCGGACTCGTCACCATTCTCGGCAGCAGTACCGGCCTCCTGATGTGGGCGACGACCTCCGCCCTCGGGCTCGCCGCCCTGACGCAGACCTCGGAACTGGTGTTCACCACCTTCAAACTGGCGGGCGCCGCCTACCTCTGTTACCTCGCCGTCATGACGGTCCGCAACCGGCGCAGCTTCGGCAGCCAGGAAACGGACGCAGCCGCCCGGCCCGGCACGGCCACGGTGTGGCGCTCCTACCGGCCGGGGCTGGTCACCAGTGCCGCCAACCCCAAGATGGCCACCGTCTATCTGGCCCTCATCCCCCAATTTCTGCCGGCCGACGGCGGCTCGCCCGCCGACGTGATCACCCTGACGGCCGTGCAGATCATGATCAGCGCAGCGTGGTACGCCGTCGTCGTCGCCGTGGTCGGCTTCGCCAGACGGCTGCTCGCCAAGCCGGCCGTGCGGATGGGGATCGCCTGGACCAGCGCCGCGATCCTGCTGGTCCTCGGCCTGCGCACCGCGGTGATGGCGAGCCCCGCCGCATAACGGAGCGCCCCCAAATCCCCAGGAATTCCCCGGAAAGAGGGATTGCCTTGACGTCTCCCGAAAAGGTCGAGAGTCAGCTCTACGAAATCATTACGGCAGTGCTCGGCTCGGCCGCCCCGAAAAGCATTGGGCTGGCCGACGAGCTACCGGAGATCGGTGTCGACTCGCTCACCATCCTGGAGATCGTCGTACGCATCGAGCAGGAATGCGGCATCGAGATCGGGGACAGCGAGGTCTTCGCGGTCCCGCTGCGTCAGGTCAGCGATCTCGTACAACTGGTCCAGACGCACGTCGGAAATTCCTAGAAGCGAGGAACGGGAAACGCCATGGTGAATGCAGAAGCCTCGCTGAGTGCCGAGGAAATCGTCCCCACCCACTGGTACAACGTGCTGTCCGACCTCACCGGCGTGGCGGACGCGGCCAAGCTGCGCCAGGCCAGGCCGGAGACCCGGCAGGGCGGCGGCGCCGTCACCCCGCAGATCCCCCTGTCGATGTACCGGCAGAGCATGGGACGGCAGCGCTTCATCGAGATCCCGCAGCCGGTGCGCGAGGAGTACCTGCGCTGGCGGCCCACCCCGCTGCACCGGGCCCGCCGCCTGGAGCGACTGCTCGACACCCCGGCCCGGATCTACTACAAGTACGAGGGCACCAACACCACCGGCAGCCACAAGCTCAACACCGCGCTGGCCCAGGCGTACTACTACAAGCAAGCCGGCATCACCAGCCTCACCACCGGCACCGGCGCCGGCCAGTGGGGCTCGGCGCTCGCCGTGGCCTGTCGCATCTTCGGGCTCGAATGCACCGTCTACATGGTGCGGGTCAGCTACGACCAGAAGCCCTACCGCCGGATCATGATGGAGATGAACGGGGCCAAGGTCATCTCAAGCCCCAACGAGAACTCCGAGGCCGGCCGGGCCGCGCTGGCCCGCGACCCGAACACCGACGGCAGCCTCTCCATCGCCAACGCGGAAGCCTTCGAGCACGCCCGCCAGGTGGAGCGTTGCAACCTGTCGGTGGGCAGCGGCGAGAACCACGTCCTGCTGCACCAGACCGTCATCGGCCAGGAGGCCATCCGCCAGTTCGCGGCGCTCGGCGACTACCCCGACGTGGTGATCGGCGCGGTCGGCGCCGGCAGCAACTTCTCCGGCATCACCCTGCCGTTCTTCCACAAGAAGGTGCACGACGGCCTGGACACCCGCTTCCTCGCCGTCGAACCGGAGGCGTGCCCGAAGCTCACCAAGGGCCGCTACGCCTGGGACTACAACGACTACACCGGCATCACGCCGATGACGAAGATGTACACCCTGGGACACACCTTCGTCTCCCCGGGCATCCACGCCGGCGGCCTGCGCTACCACGGCGCCGCCCCGCTGGTCAGCGCGATGTACGAGCAGAAGCTGATCGAGGCCGTCGCCTACCCGCAGCGCGCCGTGTTCGAGGCCGGCATCAGCTTCGCCGACGAGGAGGGCATCATCCCGGCCCCCGAGTCGGCCCACGCCATCCGCGCCGCCATCGAAGAGGCCCTGGTGGCCAAGCGGGAGCGCAGGGAGAAGGTCATCCTGTTCAACCTCAGCGGGCACGGCCTGCTCGACCTCTCCGCGTACCAGCAGTTCCTCAGCGGAACCATGACCGACATGGCGGCCCCCGACGAGTTGATCGCCGCCTCGCTCGACCGGCTTCCTGACGTGGACGACTTAGCCGCGACACCCCGCTGACCCGGGGCGCTACCGAGGGAGGGACAGGCCGTGCAACACCTGACCGACGAGGTGCTCGACCTTGCGATCGTGGGCACCGGCCCGCGCGGGATCTCCGTCTTCGAGCGGATCGCCGCCCAACTCGCGGCCGAGCCGGAGCCGCGGCACGTCAGAGTCTGGCTGATCGACGCGGTGGAACTGGGCGCCGGCCGCATCTGGCGGGTCGACCAGGAGAGCTGCTTCCTGATGAACACCGTGGTCGGCGAGATCAGCATGTTCTCCGGAGTCCCCGACGGCCGGCCCTGCCGACCGGGTGCCGGCCTGTCCTTCCACCAGTGGCTGGGCACCCAGCCGGACCCGGAACTCACCGCCCTGGGCCGCGACGACTACGCACCGCGGTACGCGTACGGGCGGTACCTGCACCACGTCTACGACGCCGTGCGGCGCGACATGGCCACCCGTGGCGAAGTCACCGAGCTCACCGGCCGGGTGACCGCGGTCCGCGAACGCGCCGAACGCTACGAACTCACCGTCACCAGCCACCCGCAGGACGCCGCCGCGGAAGAACACACCCTCACCGTCGACGCGGTGGTCATCACCACCGGCCACGCCGAGGCCGAACTGAGCGAGCACCAGCGCGCACTGACCGACCACGCCCGCACCACCCCGAGGCTGCGCTACCTGAGCGGCGACTCGGCCGCCGACCTGGACCTTCACACCATCGCCCCGCGCACCGCGGTCGGCGTCGTGGGCCTCGGCCTCTCCTTCTACGACATCGTGATGTCCTTCACCGTCGGCCGCGGCGGACGGTTCAAGGACAGCCCCGACGGCACGGTCTTCTACGTGCCCAGCGGCAACGAACCCTGGGTGGTCGCCGGCTCGCGCAGCGGCCTGCCGATCCGCTCGCGCGGACGCAACCAGAAGGGCGTCACCGAACGCGCCGCGCCGAAGTTCCTCACCTCGGCCGCCGTCGGCCGGCTGCGCGAACAGCGCGTCCGGCGCGACGGCACCCCGGCCCTGGACTTCGACCGCGACGTACTGCCGCTGCTGCTGGCCGAGGTCAGCTACGCGTACTACACCACCCAGGCCAGGCAGCAGGGTGGTGCGGAGCAGGCCGCACGGCTCGGCGAACAGCTCGCCGCGCTCGGCCCCGAGCCGGCGCGGTGGCGGGCGGTGGCCGAGCGCAGCGGGCTGCACGACCCGGCGCCGGTGGACCTCGAACGGCTGGCCAGGCCGCTGCACCACCGGCGCTTCGGCTCCGGCGCCGACCTCGTCGCCGCCCTGCGGGGCCTGCTCGTCGACGACATCGCCGAGGCCGGCCGGGGCAATGTGGACGGCCCGCTCAAGGCCGCCCTGGACGCCATCCGCGACTCCCGCGAGGTCCTGCGGCACGCCGTCGACTTCGGTGGCCTGACCGCGCGCTCGCACCGGGTGGACTTCCTCGGCCGGTTCGCCTCGCGCACCTCGCCGCTGTTCACCGGCCCGCCGCGCAGCCGCACCGCACAGTTCCTCGCCCTCATCGACGCCCGGGTGCTGGACGTCGTGGGGCCCGAGGTGGCGCACGGGCACGATGCCGAACGCGGCCGGTTCTACCTGGAGTCCCCGGCCGTCGACGGCTCACGCAAACACTGCGACGTGCTCATCGACTCGCGCATCCCCACCCCGGGGCTGGTGCGCAACACCGACCCGCTGCTGCGGCAGTTGGTCGCCGAGCGGATGGCCGGCGGCTTCACGCACGGCACCGCCGACGAGGCGTACGCGACCGGGGCGCGGCACATCACCGCGGCCGACCGCCGGGGGGGCGCGGCCGACGGCCGGCCGCACCGCGCGCTGTACGCGCTGGGCATCCCGACCGAGGGCGCGTGCTGGTTCACCCAGATCGGCAACGGCCGGCCGGGCGTGTCCACCTCGTTCACCCGGGACGCCGACGTGATCGCGCTCAGCGTGCTGCGCCGCGCCAAGTCCCACGCCGTCCAGTGATCGGAGACCAGGTGTCTGAGCACGACGCGGAACCCGAAGCGGAACGCGAAGAAGAACCCGCAGCGGGACAGGCAGCGGAGCACGAAGGGCACGGGGCGAGCGGGACGGCCGAGGCGTACGAGGAGTTCCGGGCGGCGCGCGACCTCCTGTTGCACGCCGCCGACCACGACGCCGCCCGCAAGACCTTCCGTTGGCCAAGGCCCCGCCACTTCAACTGGGCGATCGACTGGTTCGACCGCATCGCCGAGGGCAACGACCGCACGGCCCTGCGCATCGTCGGCCAGGGCGAAGCGACGTTCCAGGAGCTCTCCACCGGCTCCGACCGGGCCGCCGACTGGCTGCTCGACCAGGGCGTACGCCGCGGCGATGGCGTACTGCTGCTGATGGACAACCGGATCGAGCTGTGGGAGCTGATGCTCGCGCTGATCAAGATCCGGGCCGTCATCGCACCCGCCTTCACCACCATCGCCCCGGACGAACTGCGCTCCAGGATCGGACGGACCGGGGCCCGGCACGTGATCGCCGACCACCGCATCGCGCCGCGGCTCGCGGTGGACGGACTGCACACCAAGATCGTCGTGGGTGGGGAGCAGCCGGCGCCGACCGGCTGGACCGACTACGCGTCCGCTGCCACCCACCGCGGCACCTTCACCCCCGAGGGCCCCACCCCCGCCGACGAACCCCTCTTCTCCTACTTCACCTCGGGCTCCACGGCACGGCCCAAGCTCGTCGTGCACACCCACGTCAGCTACGCCATCGGGCATCTGGCCAGCATGTACTGGAACGGCCTGCGCCCCGGTGACGTGCATCTGAACGTCTCGGCGCCGGCCTGGGCCAAATACCCGTGGAGCTCGCTGTTCGGCCCCTGGAACGCGGAGGCCACGGTGGTCTCCATGGACAGCGCCGACGCCACCCCCGAGCGGCTGCTGACGGTGTTGCAGTCCGGCGGCATCACCAGCTTCTGCGCGCCGCCGAGCACCTGGCGGGCCCTGATCCGCACCGGCCTGCCGGGCGGTCTGCCCGGGCTGCGGCACGCGGTCAGCGTCGGGGAGCCGCTGCTGGGCGACGTGGTGCAGCAGGTCCAGGCGCTGGCCGGGGTGCGGGTGCGCAACGGGTTCGGGCAGTCCGAGGTGACCGCGCTGGGCGGGGTCACCGCCGGCTCGTCCGCCGACCCGGTGTCCATGGGGCACCCACTGCCCGGATACGACCTGGTCGTGCTGCGGCCGGGCACCGACGAGGCGGCCGACGAGGGCGAACTCTGCCTGGACCTGGCCAACGACCCGGTCGGCATGATGCTGGGCTACCACGACCCGGAGGACAACGCCACCAGCCGCACCCCCGGGGGCCGTTACCGCACCGGCGACCTGGTGCGCCGGGCCGCGGACGGGTCGCTGCGCTACCTCGGCCGGCGCAAGGACGTCTTCGACGGCCCGGACGGCACCCGGATCGCCCCACTGGAGGCGGAACACGTCCTGGTCCTGCACCCCGCCGTCGCCGAACTCTCCGTCGTCCCGGTGACCGAGACCGACGGGCTGGTGCCCAAGGCGTACGTCGTACTGGCCGCGGGCTGGAACGCCAGCCGGGCCACCGCCGAGGCGCTCTTCGGCCACCTGGCGGAACACCTCCCCGAAGCGAAGCGCGTACGGTTCGTGGAGTTCGTCGACGACCTGCCGCGCACCGAGTCGGGCAAGGTCCAGCGCGAGGCCGTACGACGACTGCGCAGGTCACGCGGGGTGGAGTTCGCCGCAGAACGGCCCGCGGCACAGGCGTGATGGGGGCGCGGCAACCGAGGCTGGCGCGCGCACCGGTGCCGGCCCTGATGGCGGCGCCGACGGCCCGCCCGTAACCCGAGCCCCTGCCCGTCATCCGTGCTTCCGTCCGTGCCGCGGGTTCCGCCCCCGTGGCACAGACGCTGCGGTACGGGGTGGGGGTGGCCCCCCCCCAAGATCGGGGGCGGGCCGGGTGCGCGCCGGCCCCGCGGGCCCCCCGGCTGAGGGGGG
>NZ_JBEHZD010000150.1:0-14634 GCF_040240285.1 Streptomyces sp. HSW2009
GCACACCACGCACCACAACCGGCGGGCAGGCGGCTGAGCCACCACGACCCCCCCCCCCCCCCCCCCCCCCCCCCCCCCCCCCCCCCCCCCCCCCCCGCCCCCCCCCCAAACAGGGGGGGGGGGGGGGGGGCGGGGGGCCCCCCCCCCCCCCCCCCCCCCCCCCCGCCCGGGGGGCCCCTCGGCCCGGTGCGCCCACGCCGGCACCCACGCCCGGCCCGGTCGCCGTCCGGCGCCCCGCCGCAGCCGCCGCGCACCCGGCAGGACCGCGCCGGACACTACCGGCCGCGGCCGGGCACCAGCCGTCCGACCTGCGGAAGCGTGGCGGCTTTGGGGACGTGACCGGCTGCGGGAGCGGAGCGACCGCACGGCCTGGCCCGGCGGGTCGGCGCGACCTGCGCCCGCCGCTCGTGCGAGCGCGGGGGCTGCTGATGGGCGGCCGGGCCCGCAGCTCCCGCCGGGTTCGACGGGCCCTTCGGGGCGGGGCGGCTGCCGTACGCAACGGGGTCCCGCGCCCCGTTCGGGGCGGTTGGACATACGCCGGATGACGGCCGCCAAGCGAGGGAGAAGGGCACGAACCGGCGGCCCGTACGCCTTCGCGCGGCGCCCGGCGAAGGGACGGAGTCGAATTCAGTAAATGGTCGAACGGTCCGGGACCGATGCCCTGTCGATGGCCAGTGGATATGTCAGAGCGCGCATGACGCTCCCCCTCCCGGAGTCCCCCTGTGCGCCCTGCCGCCCGCCGTGCCACGGCGCGCACTCCGCCGCCGGCCGACCACGGTCAGACGGTGGCCGTGCGCATCGCCAACATCACCGGGCCGTACGGAAGTTCGCCCTTCCGCCGACACAGTGCGCCACGATCGCATCGCCACTCTTGCCACTTCGGGCATAGCCGATTCGGCTGCCTCGGGCGCTTCCGTACGAAGTCTGCGAGCCCTGGCGGGACTATGCCGCATCCGCCGACAGCGCACCGTGATGGCGGTAGACGAACAATGCGGCTTCCCCGCGCGACCGGGCACCCAACTTGCGCATCAGACTCGTCACATGGGCCCGCACCGTGCGTTCGGCGATATCGAGCTGGCGGGCAAGTGAGCGATTGGATTCGCCGTCGGCCAGTAACAGGAGGACTTCTACCTCACGTTTGGTCAGTAAGGAGAGATCCGGAATGGAACGCCTCGGTGTCGTATGCGGTTTCTCTTCGCCCGTGCCCATCGAACGCCCCCGTGATTGCACGTGCCCTCCCCGTAAGACGAGGCCCATCCAGGCCAACTCGTGGTGGACCCATGAGAGCAGAGGATGACGAAAGTGGCACCGACCGGCGCACGATGAGTGACTCAAGCCACCTGTTATGACCAGCACCTGATAACCGATAAGACAATAACTCGCCTTATATCAAAGGAAGTCCGACGCCCGACCGGAGTGCGGCGCGGCCCCGCCGGAGGGCCGGGCGCTCCGCCACGGGCCCGGGCGGCGACCCGGTGCGCGGCGCCCCCGCCGACCAGCCCGACCGCCGGCCCGTCCGCGCGCCAGCCCGCCGGAAGGGCGTATGCCCACCGCGGGCGCGCCCAGCCCTCGCAGAACGGCCGGTAGTTGCCATCCCCACGCACCACCGGAACGCACCGCGCCGCGCAGGGGGCGTCTCCCTTGGGCACCACCCCTCGGGCGCCGGCCCCTGCCGCGGCGCTCCGCTAGGCAGCGGCACGCGCGAGGCGTCGTACAGACAGCGGCGGTACGGGGATGCAACGGGCATCGGTTCCGCACACCCTCGCGCCCGCGTACGCCTGCCGCACGGAAAGCGGTCAGTGACGGTCCGGTAGAGCGGGGCTGATCATGCCGGACGCCGCGCGCCGGCGCCACCGGTGCTTGCGCTCAGCCCGTCGGGGCGTCACCGCGGGTCCTGGTGTCGATGACGGCGAACCTCGCGCCCTGGTTGTCGACGACCACCGACGAGCGGCCGTGCGGCGTGGTGACCGGGTCGATGACGATCCGGCCGCCGAGCCGCTGGGTGGCGGCAACGGCCGCGTCGCAGTCCTCGACGACGAAGTAGGTCAGGAAGTGGGCCGGCATCTCCGCGGGGTAGCGGGTGTTGATCAGGCCCCGGCCGCCGACCGCGTGCCGCGCCCCGGCCGGGCTGCCGGCGGGCACCCAGCGGACGGCGCCGGGCGACCCCGCGTCCTCGTCCGGCTCGGCGCGCAGCCCGAACACGGCCGCGTAGAAGGCGTCCGCCCGCTCCGGTTCGCGGGCGTAGACCTCGGCCCAGCCGTACTCGCCCGGCTGCCCCTGCGCCTCGAACCCCGCATGGCTGCCGGCCTGCCAGAGGTTGAAGACGGCGCCGTCGGGGTCGGCGACCACGGCCACCGTGCCGAAGTCTCCGGTACGGACCGGCTCCATGATCACCGCACCGCCCGCGGCGCGGACCCGCTGCGCGGTCGCCACCACGTCGGCGGTGGACAGGTAGACGCTCCAGACGGTCGGCATCCGCCCGTCCGGCTTGGCGGCGAGCGCCGCGACGTTCTTCCCGTCGTGGAACGCCTGGGTGTACGAGCCGTACTCGGGCGCGGTGCCGCCGAAGGTCCAGCCGAGCAGTTCGCCGTAGAAGCGCCGGCCGGCGGCGACGTCCGGCAGGGCGGCGTCCACCCAACAGGGCGCGCCCTCCGGGAACCGGCCCCGCGGCGGCCCGGCGGGGACCGCACCGGGCGGGTCCACCGGGGCACCCGGGGATGCTGGGGACTTCGGGGATGTCGGAGACACCGGGGACGCCGGGGATACTGGAGATGCCGGGGGTGTTCGGGATGCCGGGGATTCCGTGGGCCCAGGGGATTCCGGGAACCGTCGGGATTCCGAGCTTTCCGGGGGACCTGGGGTTTCAGCGTTTTCCGGGGGTTCTGCGTTTTCCGGGGGTTCTGGAAAGTCCGAGGCACCCGGGGTTCCACGGGACTCCAGGGGCCCGGGGAACTCCGGGGGCTCCGAGCGCTCCGGCGATACGGCCATCGCTCCGCGTCCTCCCATGCAGGGATCTCGGCACACGGCAAGTGCCTTATCAGCCACGCTAACGGCGCAGCCGGCATCCCGCCGCCCCAGCGCCGTCGCCCGCGAGCCCCGAAGCCACTAATCGCCGCCCGGGTCGGCGATGCCGACGGAATCCGTACGGCAGGCGAACAGCAGGCGAAAGGGCGTCGCACACGCCGCCTCCACACAGCGGGCACGAGTTATCCACCGAAGTTATCCACAGGCTGTTGATAACAGGAATCATCCATCCGGCCGAATCCACGTCGCGCGGTAGATGGCTGCCCCAATGACCGCCCTGTACCCAGTACACCCCGCCTGAAGTGCACTTTCTCAAGCCGTTCCGGGCCGCACCCCATTTGCCGGCGGCCGGATCGCGCTCTGATCACCCCTCGGTAAGCTGACGGCATGACAGGACAAGTTCGCACGGTTGACGGCCGGGTGGCCGGGCGCCGCGGACAGGCGACGCGGCAGAAGCTGCTCGACTGCCTCAGCGAGATGCTCAGCTCCTCGCCGTACAGAGACGTCAAGGTCATCGATGTCGCACGCCGCGCCGGCACCTCACCCGCGACGTTCTACCAGTACTTCCCCGACGTCGAGGGCGCCGTCCTTGAGCTCGCCGAAGAGACGGCTCAGGAGGGTGCAGGGCTCACCGAACTGGTGGCGGGCCGCTCCTGGGTGGGGAAGGCGGGCTGGCAGTCGGCCGAGGAACTCGTGGACGGCTTCCTCTCCTTCTGGCGCAAAAACGATGCCATCCTGCGCGTCGTCGACCTGGGTGCGGCCGAGGGCGACAAGCGGTTCTACAAGCTCCGCATGAAGCTCATCAACGCCGTGACCGGCTCGTTGGCCGACTCCATCAAGGAACTCCAGGCCAAGGGCAAGGTCGACAAGGATGTCAGCCCCGCCGCCGTGGCCGGTTCGCTGGTGACCATGCTCGCCGCGGTCGCCGCGCACCAGAAGGGCTTCCAGAGTTCGGGCGTCAAGCAGGCCGACCTGAAGCCCAACCTCGCCCTCCTGGTCCACCTGGGCGTCACGGGCCGCAAGCCCACGAAGTAGCCCGGGAAGCAGCCCGGGCGACCGCCCCGCGGCGGCACGCCACCACCACCACCGCACCGGCACCGCCGGCCCGGCGCGCCCCCGCCCCGCGTTCTCGTCCCGGCCCGTACGGCCCATACGCCCCGCACTCCCGCACGTCCCGTCGCACCTTCGGTACGGGCAGACACCCACCCGCACCGGTACGCACCCGCACGCGCGCGTAGCCGTCCGGCCGCACACACGCCGGACACACACCTGCCACCACCCGCGTACGCGAACGGGCTACTGGCTACTGGCTACTGGCCGACCCTGCCGTCGATGCGCTCGCGGAGCAGGTCCGCGTGGCCGCAGTGGCGGGCGTACTCCTCCACCCGGTGCACCAGCAGTTCGCGCACCGCGACGCCGTCCCTGCCGACGCGTTCGCCGAGGTCCGCGTGGCCGGCCAGGGCGGCGTGGGTCGCCGCCTGTTCGCGCTCCAGGTCCGCGTGGGCGGCGTCCACCACGGCCTGGTCGGCCACCGCGCCGTGGAAGTCCGCGTCCTTCGCGCCGTACAGCTTGGGCAACGGCTCGTCCGTGGTCAGCCAGTTGCGCCAGTCGCGCTCCGTCTCGGCGAGGTGGCGCACCAGGCCGAGCAGCGACATCGTCGACGGCGGCACCGAGCGGCGCGCCAACTGTTCCGCGTCCAGGCCCTCGCACTTCATCCGCAGCGTCAGCCGGTAGCCGGCGAGGAAGTCGGCCAGCGTCGCCAGTTCGCCGTCCGGGCTGACGCCCTCGCTGTTGCGCGGGTCGTCGGCCGGGTCGGCCCACATGTCGGGGTAGACGGTGGCCTTGGTCCATCGCGCGGGTTGTTCGCTCATGCGCGCCATGCTCGCCGGTGCGTCCCCGGCCCGCCAGCGGATTACGCTCCCGCCCGCCCCACCGAACCCACCGGCCACGGAAACCGCTCCGCACCACCATCCCAGCGGAATCCACCCTTTCCCTGGATTCCTTGCAGATCCCTGGATTCCTTGCGGAATTCCCGTGGATTCCGCTGGGAGCGAGCCGAATTCGACGGATTCGGCTCGGCGGTGCGGAGTCTTCTGCTTTCCCAACGCGTCGGCATGCGCCCGCCCGCGTGCATGCCCCAGCCCGTACTCGTATGCGACGTCACGCGGCCACGGAGTCACGCGGCGCCGACGCGGTCAACCAGCCGCGCGGTGATGCGGCCGACCGGCCGCGCGGGGATTGCGCCGTGGGTTTAGACAAGAGGTTCACGAGGCGGGTTCACACCGAGGTGTCGCGCGTAAAAGTCCCGCGCGGCGAGGGGCCTACTCGACGACCTTGAGCAGCTTGTTCGGGGTGCTGGGACCCGGGTTGCTGATCTTGTCCGGGGTTGCGCCTTCGGTGAGGGCCTTGGCGACCTGGTCCGGGGTGGCGTCCTGGTGGCCGCCCAGGTAGACGGCTGCCGCGCCCACCACGTGCGGGGTGGCCATCGAGGTGCCGGAGATGGTGTTGGTGGCGTCGTCGCCGGTGTTCCAGGCGGAGGTGATGTCCGAGCCGGGGGCGTAGATGTCGACGATGTCGCCGTAGTTGGAGAAGCTCGACTGCTGGTCGGTTTCGGTGCTGGAGGCGACCGTGATGGCCTCGGGCACGCGCGCGGGCGAGCTCTGGCCGGCGTCGGTCGACTCGTTGCCGGCCGCGACGCCGAAGGTGACACCGGACTCGATGGCCTTCTGGACCGCCGCGTCCAGCGCCTCGTCGGCCCCGCCGCCCAGGCTCATGTTGGCGACCGAGGGGCCCTGGTGGTGCTCGGTCACCCAGTCGATGCCGGCCACGACCTGCTCGGTGGTGCCCGAGCCCTGGTCGTTGAGCACCCGTACGGCGACGATCTTGGCCTTCTTCGCCACGCCGTGGTCCGCGCCGGCGATGGTGCCGGCGACGTGCGTGCCGTGGCCGTTCCCGTCGTCCGCCGAGTCGTCGCCGTCGACGGCGTCGAAGCCGTGCGTGGCCCGACCCTCGAAGTCCTTGTGCGTGACCCGCACGCCGGTGTCGATCACGTACGCGGTGACGCCGTCGCCCGCGCCGTCCGGGTACGCGTACGTGCCGTCGCCCTGGGTGTCGGCCTGGTCGATGCGGTCCAGGCCCCACGACGGCGGGTTGTCCTGGGTGCCGGTCGCCTTGAACGTCTTGTTCTGTACGACCTTCGCCACGGCCGGGTCGGCGGCCAGGCGCTTGGCCTCGGTCTCGGTCAGGCCCTTGGCCGCGAAGCCGTTGATGGCGGACGTGTAGCTGCGCGAGAGCTGGCCGCCGTACTCCTTGGCCAGCTCCTTGCCGGTGTCGGCGGCCTTGACGCCGCGGTCGCCCTTGAGCATGACGACGTAGCTGCCGTCGATGGCGCCCTTGGCGTCCGCGCCGTAGACGGTGCCTTCGGCGGGCGAGTCGGCGGCCCCGGCCGGAACGGCCACGAACGCGCCGGCGGCGCCCGCCGCGGCGGCGCCTATCGCCAGGGTGAGACGACGGCTGCTGATGCGCTTGTGAGATGCCATGAAGAGTTGACCCTTCGCTTGCGTGTTGTGGGGGGAATTTGTTGCAACCACGCTGCGCGGCGGGATGTTTTCCGCCGCGCCTGCAAAGACTCTGCATGGTTCCCCATGGTCATTTCAATAACCCGTTCGCCCTGTTACCCGGATGGCAACAAGCGGCAATAAACAATGAGCCAAAATACGGACATAGCCCGGGAATTGACGCCTGATGATCTTAATCCGCGTTCCCGTTTGACCGCATTCGCCGAACTTCCTCCAAGGCCCGCCGACATTAGTACGGACCAATTCTCTTCCGCCTTACGGGACTTCAGGGTGACGCCCTTCACATAAACCCGCGCGGGGTGGTGGGTGTTGTGCACATCCAGTGACCCCGGCGAAACGGCTTGGCTTGAGCGGAGTTCGACGGCGCGCGGGGCGCTGGACGTTTGGGCGGTGGGTGTGGCGCCGCGGTCGGGGCACGACGGGACGGGACGCAACGAGGCAGGGCTTCGTACGAGATGTCACGCATCGGGGCGACTGGGCGACCTTTGGCCTGAGTTGTGGCCCCCCGGGTGGTTGACCACCGGCCGGAGCCGGCCGTGATCCACTCCCTCTACACCATGATTGACCAGCAGTTTCTCGCTGGGCGACGCGTTTGTCAGTGCGGCGCGCTATACATGGTGCTGTGCTCGTGGCATCACACCGGGTAGCCATGGGGCGCGGGGAGGAGGCGAGCGTTGAGGCTGTCGAAGGAGTTACCGGAGAGCGGCGTACGGGTCATGGCGGATCGGCGTGACTTCGGCCGCTTCATCGGAAGCGCGAAGTGTGAGCACGACCGGGCGGCCTGTCTCGGCTGCCTGCTCAGCGTGTTGATGTTCATGGTGGGCGCGGCCGTCACCGCGGCCGGCGTCACGTCCGCCCGCGAGGTGGGCACGGTCGGCCGGTTCGTGGGCGTCGGGCTGCTGGTGCTCAGCGTGGTGGTCCCGCTCGGCACCCGGGTGTGGCAGGAGTGGAAGGGCCCGCCCGCCACCGTCTTCCACTGCTTCGAGCACGGCTTCGTGCTCACCCACGGCCCGGAGGTCCGCGCCCTGCCCTGGTCCGAGGCCCGGGTGAGCTCGTTCCGGGAGGCCACGTATTCGCCGCACGGCGGGGTGGCCGAGCCCGTCGAGTGGGCGGACGTCCGCACCCGGGAGGGCGAGACGCTGTACGCGGTGGGCGGCGAGGCCGCGGAGCAGATAGCCGCCACCGCAGCCGCCGACGAACTCCCGCGCGCAGCACACCGGTTGGCCCGCGGCGGCACGGTCGCGTACGGCAGCTTCGCCCTCTCCACGGAGGAGTTGTTCCTGGACGGCACGCCCCTGCCGTGGCGCGAGGTGCGGCAGGTGGAGTCCGGCAGCCAGGCCGTCCGGGTCTACCGCACCGGCACCCCCGACCGCGCCGTCCACTTCACCGCGCCCCGCCGCCAGACCCCGTACGACAGCGTGGTGGTGGCCCTCTCCCAGACATACATATCCACCCACCGGCCCCGCGGGCCCCGCACCCCGCACGCCCAGCCCCCGGACTGCCACTGCGCTTCCACCGGCGGCCCACCCGACCGCGCCGACGAACCCTCGGGCCGCTGATGCGCGGGGCCCTGGCGCGCGCAGCGCTGACACCCGAGCACTGGCACGAGCGGGGCCGGGGGGCGGGCAGGTGCGGGGAGACCGGGGGCGGGGCAGCCCGGCTCCCGGCGGTGCGGCGGGCGATGATGGGGCAGGTGATGACCCCGATGAGCGATGACGAGCAGCGCGCGTTCCGCGAACGGCTGCACTCCCTGCGGGTGTGGACGGACCCGCTGCCGCGGTTCGACCCGGCCGCGGCCCCCGCCGAACCCCTGCCCCTGTTCCAGCGCTGGCTGCACGAGGCGGCGGACGCGGGCGTGCGCGAACCGCACACCATGACCCTGGCCACGGCCGACGAGGCGGGTCGCCCCGCCACCCGGGTGGTGATGCTGCACGACGCCGACGAACACGGTTGGCACTTCGCCTCGCACCGCACCAGCCGCAAAGGCCGGGAGCTCGCGGCCAGGCCCCAGGCCGCGCTCGGCTTCTACTGGCCACGGGTGGGCCGGCAGATCCGGCTGACCGGCCGGGTCCCCGCGGCCGGCCCCGAGGAGAGCTCCGCCGACCTGCACCCCCGCTCCCCCGGCGCGCTGGCGGCCGCCCTGGTGGGCCGGCAGAGCGAAGTTCTGCCCGCGTACGAGGAGTTGGCGCGGGCGGCGGCCGCCGCCGGGGAACGCGCGCACCGGGAGCCGGACGCCGAGGTGCCGACCTGGACGCTGTACGTCCTGGACCCGGAGGAAGTGGAGTTCTTCCAGGGCGAGGGGCAACGCCGCCACGTACGGCTGCGCTACCGCACCACGCCCGAGGGTTGGGCGCGCGACCTGCTCTGGCCGTAGCGGGCGGGGCCGCTGGGCAGCCGGCCGGGCGCAGCGGCGGCCGGGCAGCCCGGGCGGCGTGCGGCAGGTGGCGTTCAGTCCTGCGGGTTGGGCGCCGCCGCCCAGGCCGGCGTGTTGGCGCGGGCGGTGTCGGCGGCTGCCGGGACCGCGGTCTGGCCGAACCGGTAGGGCGGCAGGTCGGTGGCGAGCCTGGCGTGCACGTGGATGTCCCGCGGCGTGCCCGTCAGGTCCACCATGGCGCCGCGGAAGATGCCTTCGACGCGGTAGGCGCAGCGGTCGGCGACCCGGCAGGAGGCGTCGTTGCCGACGGCGTGGCCGAGTTCGAGCCGGTGCAGGCCGACGTGTTGGAACAGCCAGCGCGTCATGGTCTCCAGGCCGCGCGCGGCCACCCGTTGGCCGCGCGCCTCGGGCAGTACCCAGTAGCCGACCCGGCCGCTGCGGTGGTCGAAGTCGAGTGCGCCCGCGTACACGCTGCCGAGCACCGCCGAGGTCCCCAGGTCCGTGATGGCGAAGGCGGCCATGTCACCGCGGCGCCACCCGTCGGTTCGGGTGCACAGGAAGTCCCAGGCGCCGTTCGGGAAGGCCGCCGGCGAGTTGACGGCGCTCCAGCGGCGGTATTCCGGATCGGCCAGGCCGCGCTCGATGGCGGGCAGGTCGGCCTCCTCCCAGGGGCGCAGTACCAGCCCGTACATCTCCAACTCGACCGGCTCCAGCATCCGCCTCTCCTCCCGCTCCCCGCCTGCCCGTAAGCCGTCTCCCCCGTCCGCCCCCGCATTCAACACCGCCGGGGCCGCCCGGGGCCCACCGGGGCGGTCGTTCCCGGCCGCACCGAGCTTCCGCATCGGTCGACACACCACCCCCCGGCACTCCTCTCGGCACTCCTCTCGGCACTCCTTGCGGCACGCCGCTCACGGCACACCGCGCCCGGTGCACTGAGTGGCGCCCACCGTGCCCCCAGGGCGCACAGAAGCGCGCCGGAGTGACTGCCACCGCCGCACCACCCCGGCCGGGCGCGGACAGCAACCGTGGACGGGTTGGCCGAACGGCCGCCGACCGACCCACCCCACCCCGGCCGACGCCCCCGCGACACACGCCAGCCCGCGCCGGGCGCCCGGCCGCACCAATCGTGACATCACTAAGTTTCTCGACCATGCGTCATGAAAGTGCCCAACTACTAAGCAATAGGCGCGATATAGCGTGAGCAACCGACCGAAAGCGACAACGGGACGAGACGCCTACGGGGGACGGACCCGCGCCCGGGTGCGAGGTGGTCGGCGCCCGGAACGTCGTACGCGGACCGGCCGCGGGCGGAGGCGCTCGGGCCCGCCGGCAGGGCGCAACGCGTTGCCACCCGTAATCGTTCCGCAACCGATTCGGTACCGGTTTGACCGAAACCCGTCAATCATCCGACTACGCTCACGCTCATGGCCGACAGAACTCCCGCCCCCCACACCCCCGTGTACGTGATCGGCGGCGGCCCCGGCGGCCTCGCGGCAGCCGCGGCGCTCGGCGAACGGGGCGTGCGTGCCGTGGTCCTGGAGCGCCAGCACGCCGTCGCCGGGGCGTGGCGGGCCCACTACGACCGGCTGCGCCTGCACACCACGCGGCGCATGTCGGCCCTGCCGGGGCTGGCGATACCGCGCGCGTACGGGCGTTGGGTGAGCCGCGACCACCTGGTGCGCTACCTGGAGCAGTACGTGGAGCACCACCGGTTGGAGTGCGTCACCGGGGTCGAGGTCGCGCGGGTCGAGCGGGCTGCGGGCGGGGAGGGCGCGGCGGGCGGCTGGGTGTTGCGGGCGAGCGGGGGCCGCGAACTGGCGGCGTCGGCGGTCGTGGTCGCCACCGGGCACAGCCACACCCCGTACCTGCCGGAGTGGCCGGGGCGGGCCGAGTACGGCGGGGAGTTGCTGCACGCGGCCGACTACCGGGCCGCCGACCCGTACCGGGGCAAGGACGTCCTGGTGGTCGGGGCCGGCAACTCGGGCACCGAGATCGCCGCCGATCTCGCCGCCGGCGGCGCCGGCCGGGTCAGGCTCGCGGTGCGCACCGCGCCGCACATCGTGCGCCGGTCGCGGCTCGGTTGGTCGGCGCAGCGGTCCGCGGTGCTCGCCCGCCGGTTGCCGGTCGGCGTGAGCGACCGGCTAGCGGCCGTACGGGCCGGCCTCTGCGCCCCGGACCTGGCCGCCCAGGGGCTGCCCCGGCCCGCCGTGGCCGGGGGCGCCGGCCTCTACTCGCGGGCCAGGGCGGGGGCCGTGCCGGTCCGGGACACCGGGATCGTGCGGGCGGTGCGGGAGGGCCGGGTGGAGGTCGTCGCGGCGCTGGCCTCCTTCGACGGGGACAAGCCGGTCCTGGCCGACGGCAGCCGCATCGACGCCGACGTGGTGATCGCCGCCACCGGCTACCGCCCCGGGCTCGACCCGCTCGTCGGCCACCTCGACGTGCTCGACTCGCAGGGCAGCCCCCTGGTGCGCGGGTCCCGCCGGCTGGCCGCCTCCCCCGGCCTCTACTTCACCGGCTACGCCAACCCGGCCAGCGGCATGCTCAGGGAGTTGGCCACCGAGTCCCGCAAGATAGCCAAGCGCATCGCCCGCGACCTGGGCTGAAACGCCGTACGGCGCGCGGTGGCCGGTGCCATGCGCAGTGCGGTGGCACGCGCCATCCGGGACGCGGTGGTACGTGCCGTACGGGGCGCGGTGGTACGTGCCGTACGGGGCGCGGTGGTACGTGCCGTACCCACCGGGCTAACCAGACGCGCCGTCGACGGCGTCCGCACCCATCTCCGTGCCCTCGCCCGTCCCTTCGCTCGTCCCCACGCGCACACCCGCGCTCTCACCCTCGCCCGCCTCTTCGCCCGCCCCCGCGCGCGTACCCGCGCCCGAACCCGACTCCCCAGCCGCACCCGTACCCGCACCCGTCTCCGCACCCGCACCCGCACTCACCCCCGTACGCGTACCCGTCCCCGTCCCCGCCCGCTCGGTACGGCCGGTCGCCGCCCCCCGTTCGCCGGCTGCGGCAGCCAGCGTGAGCAGCAGGGCGAACGCCACCCCGGCGAGGATCGCCGTCGCCGGTGACGTCGCCTTCTGCACGACGCCCGAGAGGGTGGCGCTGAGCGCGTAGCCGAGGCCGACCGCCGCGTACATCACCGAGTACCCGGCGGCCAGTGCGCTCGCCGGCAGCGCCGCGCGCAGGGCGAGGGTGCGCGTCATCTGCACCCCGGACTGGAGCAGCCCGGCCAGCAGCATGGCCGCCGCGATGAGGCCGATCCCGGGCAGCACGGCCGCCGCGGCCACGCACGCCATGACGGCGAGCATCAGCACCAGGCTCTGCCGGGCCAGCGAACCCGGCCAGCCGCGCAGCCCGTACGCGACCGCCCCCACGGCCGCGGCCACCGAGTAGCCGGCGAGGACCGGCCCCGACCAGCCGACCGCGATGCCGCGCTGTTCGAGCAGTGCGGGCAGGACGAGTTCGGCGAGGGCGAGCAGCGAGAGCGCCGCCGCGCCGGTGGCGTAGACGGGCCAGGCGCCGGCCAGCGTACGCGTCATGGACACGCCGTCCCGGTCGCCGGCGTCCGCGTGCCAGCCGGCCGGCAGGGCCCACAGACCAGCCGCCGCGGCCCCCGCGAGCACCGCAGCGAGCAGCAGCGGAACCACCGGGTCGACGCCCAGCGCGAGCCCGGTGGCCAGTGCGGGCGAGGCCGTCCACACGGCGTACGTCAGCATCGACTCCGCGCTGAGCACCTGGGTGCTCAGGCGCTCCGGCACCAGGCTGGTCAGCAGGGCGCGCATGCCACCGGGTGCGGCGCCGGGGGCCCCGCCGGCCACGGCCGCGACCCCGGCGAGCACGACGGGGTGCGCGCCGGGCGCGAGCCCCAACACCGCGAAGGCGGCGGCCCCGACCGCGAGCCCGGCGGCGAGCGACCGGCGCGCCCGGTCAGGCCGCAGCCGCGCGCCGAGGGTGACCGCGCCGACGACCTCGCCGACGACGTACGCGGCGGCGAGCACGGCGCCCAGCGTGTAGCCGCCGGGTCGCTCCCGCACCAGGAAGACCAGCGCCAAGGGCGCCATCGCGACGGGCATACGGGCCGCGACGGCGACGAGTGCCCAGTTCCCTACGGGACGGGTGGCAAGTTCTCGGTAGGCCATGGCGCGACGATAAAGCCTCTAACCGGTGTCAGGGTCAAGCCATTCGATGTCGGCCGCCGACCGCCGACCGTCGTCCACCGGCACCTGGCACCCCGTGGCGCCGGGGAGACTGGAAGCCGCACCGGCCCGGCAACCCGCAGGACAACAGCAGGACAACAGCAGCGCAGCCAAGCGAAAGGGGCACCCGTGCGCGCGCAGACCCGACAGGCCGCCCGGACCACCGGCGACACCACCCGCACGCCCCGTACGCCGCCGACGACGCCGACCACGCCGCCGCAGGTCTCGGCCCCGGCCCCGGCCCCGACGGATGGCGCGCCGCCCGCCCGGGACGCCCTCCGCATCGGCCAGCTCGCCGAACGCACCGGCGTCAACGTCCGATTGCTGCGCTACTACGAACAGCAGGGCCTGCTCCGCCCCCGCCGGCTCGGGAACGGGTACCGGGTCTACGCGGAGGACGACGTACGGCTGGTCGCGTACATCCGCACGCTGCTGGCCGCCGGCCTGACCACCACCGTGATCGCCCGCCTCCTGCCGAGCGTCTGCGAGCGGGACGGGGTGCTCCGCCCGTGCACACCGGAGCTCGCCGACGAACTGCGCCGCGAACGGGACCGGATCGACAGCCAGGTAGCCGAACTCCTGGCCTCCCGCACCCTCCTCAACCAGGTCATCGCCGCCGCCCCCCAACACCCGCGCTGAACCCACCACCCCGCCAGCCCCCGGCGACAACGGCGGGTCCGGCGCCCCCGTCCAGACGCTGACGCCGCTCCCGACGCCACGCGGCGCGGTACGCGATGGCGCGGGGCACGCGGTACGGCGCGGCGCCGAACGGCCGGCCGGCCAACGCCCGGCCGCGGAACGCCCCAAACCCACCGCACCCACAGCACCCACAGCACCCACAGCACCCACAGCACCCACATAAAAGGAACCCGCACCAAGAGGCCCCGTGCCAGAACAAGCCACGCGGAAAGGTGGCGCCCGAAGCCGTCAGGGGCGCCACGCGGGGCGGCGTCCGCACACCACGCACCACAACCGGCGGGCAGGCGGCTGAGCCACCACGACCCACCACCCACGCCCCACCGCCCTCAGCCCACCACCCGCCGCCCAGGCGCCCCGCACAAATGCAGGGCTTGGCGGTGCGCTCGTGCGCGCCCCGAGCACGGCACCGCGCACCGCCAGCCCCATTCGGCGCCGCTGCCCTGTCGCCGCGCCGAACCGCGATCCGTAGCGCGCCGAGGCAGCAGCCCATGGGCGTCCGAAGGACCCCGGATACGAGCCGTCCTCGACGTCCCCTCCGACGCATCGCTGCACCTAAGGGTGATCAATCGAACACGACACGTCAACACCTGGTCTGGACTTAATGATTCCCCTCTAGTGCGCGGCGCGGCGGCACGCGGGCCACGCGCCGGCGAGCGACGCCGCGCGCTCGATGGCCACCGTCGCCCCGGGGCCGGGCGCCGGCGCCGCCCCGCGCCCGTCGGGGCCGCCCTGTCTCTGTTACACAACTGACGCTGCCGCC
>NZ_JBEHZD010000151.1:0-14591 GCF_040240285.1 Streptomyces sp. HSW2009
GGGCGACCGGCGCGTGCGGGGCGCGGGCCCGGCCGGCCGCTGCCGCCTGCTGGAAAAGGGTCCGCAACGGGTCATCGGGCTCATGCACCGGGGGCCTCCTTGACGCTCGGGTCCTGTAGGTGGTGGGCGAGTGCGGCCCGGCCGCGCACCAGATGGGTCTTGACGGTGCTCGCGGACGTCCCCGTCTCCCGGGCGATCTGCTCGACGGTCAGGTCGCACAGGTAGTGCAGGGTGATGCTCCGACGCTGCTGCGCCGGCAGCTCACGCACCGCGTCCACCAGCACAAGTGACTCCGGACTCGGCCCGTCGACCTGCGGCTGCGGACCGGTGTGCCGCCGCCAGGCGTCGGCTGAGCGCCGCCGCCCCCGCCAGCGGCTGACCGCAAGCCGCCAGGCGCCGGTGCGAATCCACGCCTCGGGCTGGCCCGCACGGTCGAGCTGCCGCCGCCGGCCCCACCCCTTGACGAACGCCTCCTGGACGACGTCCTCCGCCTCCTGGAGGTCGCCCAGCATCACGTACAACTGCCCCGTGAGCCGAGCCACCGCCTGGGTGTAGAACTCTTCGAACTCCTCGACGGTCAACAGCCACTCCCGGGTCTCTCGCTTCACCGGGCATACGCCTGCCGAGGGACGTTCGGTCGACACCGCGCACGAATGAACTACGTGACGGTCATCACTGAATCACGGGGGTGGTGGTGGAGGGGGAGCGGGATGGGGTGTTCCGAGAACTGCCAGGGTGATGGCTCAGGCCCGCGCACTCTCCCACCCTGCGAGCCCGCGCACTCTCCCACCCTGCGGGCCGGGGCACCCTCCCACCCACGGGCCCACCCATGCCGTACGACGGCAACCCGTGTTGCAGGCAGCCCAACCGTGGCGTACGACGGCCCACCCGTGGCGTACGACGGGTAACCCACGCCGTACGACGGCCCACCCACGCCGAACGACGGGTAACCCACGCCGAACGCCGGCGGGCCCACACCACATGAACGCGGGCTCGCACCGCACGACGGCCGACCCGCCCCACCCCGTACGAAAGCGGGCCCCGCGCGCCCGCCCCGAAGGGTGCGCGGGACCCGCCGTGCCGAGGCGTTCCTAGTGCGCCCGGAACTCGCAGCGGTCGCCGCCGAGATCGCCCGCCAGATCGGCGGCAAGCGCGCCGTCACCCACAAGGCCGCTCCCGGCAGTGCCCAACCGGGCGTTGCCCGCGGCGGCGCCGCCCACCCCGCCGGTGCCCAGCGCAGCGGTGTGCAGGGGTTCCGGGCCGAGCCCGTTGCCGGCTAGTGGTGGTTGCGAGCCGAGCGGCTCGCTCTCCATCGCCTTCGCATCGACCACGTCGGCGCCCAGCACGTCGGCCCCGAGCACGTCAGCGCCGTACACCTCGTGCAGCCACTGCGGGTGGTACAGCGTCTCCAGATAGCGTTCGCCGAGGTCGGGCGAGATGGCCACCGCCGTCAGGCCGTGCGCGTCGTGCTGGTCGAGCCAGCTTGCCGCACCGCTGACCACGGTGCCGGTTGAGCCGCCGAACAGGAAGCCGCGGCGGGCCAGCCGGTGGCAGGCGCGCACCGTGTCCGGCTCCTCCACGAGCACCACGTCATCCACGTACGACTCGTTCAGCAGCGCCGGGCGGACGCTGGTGCCAAGGCCCGGGATCATGCGCCGGCCGGGTTCGCCGCCGAAGGTCACCGAGCCCACGCTGTCCACCGCCACCACCCGCACCTTCCGCTGCGACTCCCGGAAGTAGCGCGCGCAGCCCATCAGCGTCCCGGTGGTGCCGGCGCCGACGAAGAGCACGTCAAGGCCCGGGAACTGGCGGGCGATGGCCGGCCCCGTGGTGCGGAAGTGGGCCTTCCAGTTGTCTGCGTTGGCGTACTGGTTCAGCCATACGTACCGGTCGTCGGCGGCACACAGCGCCCGGACGTAGGCGATGCGCGCGCCGAGCAGGCCGTTGCTGCTGGCGGGCTCGTCGATGACGTGCACCCGGCAGCCGAGGGCCTCCATGATGCGCCGTGCCGACAGGTTGCAGCGGGCGTCGGTCACGCACACGAAGTCGTAACCCTTGCTCGCCGCGATCAGGCTCAGCGCCACACCCAGGTTCCCCGACGAGGACTCGACCAGGACCGACCCCGGCCTGAGGTCGCCCGCCCACTCGGCGGCCTCCACCATCGACAGCGCCGCCTTGAGCTTGATCGAGCCGGCGAAGTTGAAGCCCTCGCACTTGAGGAAGAGCGAGTGCCCGACGATCGACTGGAGGTCGACGTACAACTCCTCCTCGTTGAAGTCGACCGGAGCGGAGATCACCGGCATGCCGCCCCCTCCGTCCGCAGGTCCGTCCGTGGTTTCGCGAGCAGCTTCGTACGCAGATTTGTGCGCGGTTTTGTACGTGGTTTCGTGCGTGGCTGGGTGCGTGGCTGTGTGCGCGGGGCCGTTCGCGGCCCGCGCCGAGTGGCCGTCCGCCGGGCCGTCCGCTGATGTGCTCCCGTCGGTTCAGCCATGGCGGTACAGCCCGGTTGCCGGGCCGGCGCTGGTGTCCAGCAGGCCGGTCCTGACCGCCACCACCGTGTCGCGGCCGTGTCTGGTGGATCGGCCGGGGCCCGTAGGTCCGGTGCGCCCGGTGGGACCGGTAGGTCCGGTGAGACCGATGGGCCGTGCCGTACGCGAAGGCTCGACGCTCACGTGGCGCTCACCTCGATCGTGGGGGAGCAGGCCGAGAGCCGCACCGGGTCCGCCATGGCCACGAGCACCTCGCGCGGCCCGTCGAAGGGCGCCCGGCTGTGTGCGGTGCGGATGTTGTCCACCACCAGGAGGTCTCCGGCCTGCCACGGCTCATGAAGAGTGTGTGCCTCGTACACGCTGTTCAGCCGCTCGACGACGTCGGGACCCAGCGGTTCCCCGTTGCCGTAGCAGGTGTTGAAGGGCAGCCCGTCCGCGCCGTACACGTCCACCAGGTACTCGCGGACCTCGGGTTCGATCGTCCACTCGTTGAGGAAAGCGACCTGGTTGAACCAGCAGCGCTGGCCGGTGACCGGGTGGCGCACCACGGCGCTGCGGCGCTGGCGGGTGCGGAGCGTGCCGTCCGGCTGCCACTGGTACGCGATGGCGTTGGCCCGGCAGTACTCCTCGACCGTCGCCCGGTCGTCGGTGCCGAACGCCTCGGCCACCGATGCGCCGATCTCGTCGTTGTAGTTGCGGGTGAGCAGCCAACCCTGCCGTTCGAAGCGCTTGACCAGCTTCCTGGGCAGCGCGTCCAACACGGTCGGTGTGTCGGCCACGCCGGTCATCCCGCCGGCGGCGGGCGCCGTCAGGCAGGCGAACAGCATCAGACCGGGGAACTCCAGTGTGTAGCTGAGCTCCTGGTGCATGCACATGGGTTGGTTCTGCGGCCACTTCGATGAGGAGTACACCCCCTCGCTGTGGGGCGTGCGGGGCGCGAAACCCTCCTTTTCGGCGCCCATCAGCCGGTCCGCGAGGGCCCGGAAGGCATCCCCGGCCCCGGCCGCGTCGTGCAGGCCCAGTCCCCGCACCAGCAGGGCGCCGTGCTCGGCGACGACGGCGCGCAGGGCGTCCCGATGGCCGGCCACCCAGCTCGCCGGGTCGGCACAGGAGTCGATCCGCAACACCGGCGGACTGCCCGGCCGTAGCGTCACGTCCAGCAGTGGCGCCGCAGGGTGTGATGGCATGTCAGTACCCCTCTCTCTTCTTCTCGTCGCTTCACTCGTCGTCGCTTCACTCGGGCCCGGGCGCGTCCAACGTGCCGAGCACGGCGCGCGCCGCATCGGCCGGACGGGTGCGCGGGAAGTAGTGGCCGCCGTCGGCGAGCCGGTGGAGTTCGACCCGGTCGGCCAGCAGCCCCCAGTCGTCGACCTGCCCCGCCGCCTGCGCGGTGATCGGGTCGTCATCGGCCACCACCACCGACAGCGGGGCGGCCAGCTTGGGCGCGGGCGGCTGCTCCAGCAGTCCGGCGAAGTACGCGTGCGCGCTCCCGCAGTCGTGCCGGTAGGCGGCGCCGATGTGCTCGCCGTGCTCCGCCGCCAGATCGGCCAGCGCCCCGTAACCGCTGTCCTGCCCCAACTCCTTGGCCAGTTGGGCATCGCTGCGCAGCCCCAACTCGCTGATGGCAGCACGCCGTTCAGCCGCCGTGCCGAGGAGCTGGGCGCCCACGAACACCCGGTGGACCGGCACCCCGCGGGCCTCAAGGCCGCGGGCCGTCGCCACGGCGAACGCCGCACCCGACGAGTGGCCCCACAGCAGGACGCGGGTGGCCGCCCGCCGGGTGAGTTCGGTGATGACCTGCTCGACCACCGCGTCGAGCGGCGCGAACGGCGCCCGGTCGGCGGCCAGGTCGTGCCCGGGCAACTCCACCGCACTGACCGCGAGCCCACCGGCCCGCAGCGCCCCCGCCATCGGCTGGAAGTTGATCGCGTTGCCCCCGGCGTACGGGAAGCACACCAGCAGCCCGGTACGCGCCCCGGCCGGCTCCCCGAGCGGGTGCAGCAACCCGCGGCGGCGCTGGGCCCGCCCGTCGACCAGGGCCGCCAGGTCGGCGAGGACCGGCTGACCGGTGAGGTCGTTGAGGGAGACCGCCCGGTCCAGGGCGATGGCCAGCTTCACGGCTGACAGCGAGGTGCCGCCGAGTTCGAAGAAGTGGTCCGACCTGCCGATCCGCTCCACCGGCACGCCCAGCACCTTCGCCCACGCCGCCGCCAGCCGCTGCTCGGTCGGCGTGCCGGGCGCGCGGTGGCCGTCGTCGGCCCCGTCCCCGCCGTCGGCCGGGTCGCGCTCGGCGACCTGTGCCGTCAGCGCCTTCTTGTCCACCTTGCCGTTGGCGGTCAGCGGCAACTGTTCGCGCCACAGGAAGGCGGTCGGCACCATGTACGGCGGCAGTGCCGCGTCGAGCTTCTCGCGCAACGCGTCCGCCGCCACCTCCTGCGGCCCGGCGCACACCGCCACCAGGTGCTCGGCCTGCCCGCCGCGCCCGGCCACCACCACGGCACAGTCCCGCACCCCGGGCACCCGCAGCAGTGCGCTCTCGATGTCGCCGATCTCGATCCGAAAGCCGCGGATCTTGATCTGGGCGTCCCGCCGGCCGAGAAAGTCCAGCTTGCCGCCGGGCAGCCAGCGGCCGAAGTCGCCCGCCCGGTAAAGGCGTTGGCCCGCGCGGTGCGGGTCAACACCGAAGGCGAGCCGGGTGCGCTCCGGGTCGTTGAGGTACCCGCGGCCGACGCACACCCCCGAGAAGACGATCTCGCCCGGCGCCCCCAGCGGCACCGGAGCCAGCCGCTCGTCCACCACGTACACGTGCACGTTGTTGACGCACGGCCCCAGCGGCACCCGGTCGCCCTCCGGCGCCCGCTCCATCACCTCGTGGTTGGTGTCGTCCGAGGTTTCCGTCAGGCCGTACGCGTTGACCAGCTTGATCCCCGGCTGCGCCGCGAACCAGCGGTGGGCCAGCTCCGGCTTCAGCGCCTCCCCGGTGACCGAGACGCACCGCAGGTCGGGCAGCGGACGGGGGTGGCGCTCCAGGTGCGAGAGGACGGCCTCCAGATAGGACGGCACCACCTGGAGGACCGTGACCCGGCCGGAGACGACCGTCTCGACGAACCGCTCCACGTCCAGCACCACCTGCTGCTCGATCAGGTGGGTCCGCCCGTCCACGAGCAGCGCCGAGACCAGTTGCCACAGCGAGATGTCGAAGCACTGCGGCGCGGTCTGCGCGACCACCTGCCCGGTGTCGATCCCCAGGTCGGTGATCTTGGCGTACAGGTGGTTGAGCATCCCCGCGTGCTCACACATCGCCCCCTTGGGCTCACCGGTGGAACCGGAGGTGAAGTAGACGTACGCGAGTTGGTCGGCGTCGACCGCGACCCCCAGGTCGTGCTCCGGGTGCCCCTCCAGGTACGCCGCGTCGACGTCCAGCACCCGCAGCCCGGGCAGCGCCTCCGCCGGTTGGTCGAGCGCGGTGCTGCCGGGGCCGGTCAGCGCCAGGGTGCAGCGGGCGCGGCCGAGCATGGCGACGATCCGGTCGGCCGGGAAGTGCGGCTCGACGGGCAGGTAGACCCCGCCCGCCTTGAAGACTGCGAGGACGGCGGCCATCCAGTCCAGGTCCCGTTGGGTGACGACCGCGACCACGTCCTCCCGGCCGAGGCCGCGCGCCAGCAGGGCCCGGCCCAGCCGGTTGGCGCGGGCGTTCAGCTCGCGGTAGGTCCACTGCCGGTCGCCCTGCACGGCCGCGACCGCCTCCGGGTGGGCCCGTACCCGCTCCTCGAACAGCTCGTGGAACCTGCGGTCGGGCAGCTCCCTGGCGGGCCCGGCGAGCCCTTCGAGCTGGAAGCGCAGCTCGGCGGCGGACAGCAGGCTCTGTCCCGCGTGCTCGGCCGCCGGCCCCGCCACGAGGTGCGCGAGCGCCGCCTCGTGGTAGCCGGCGACCCGTACGGCGTACGCCTCGTCCGCCACGTCGGTCCGGTAGCGCAGCCGCAGCGCCAGCCGCTGCCCGGTCCGGTGCGCTGTCACCCGCAGCACGGTGGCATCGGCCAGCTCGCCGCCGCCGCCCCACGGGTCGAGCTCGGTCTCGAACAGGGCCTGGGTCAGGCCCTGTTCGGCCGCCACCTCGGTCAGCGCCGCGGCCCGGTGCGCCGCCACTTCGGTTGCCGCCCCATCGGCCTCGGCCACCAGCGCGCGCCACGACGGCGGCGCGGTGTTCACCCGGCAGGGCAGTGCGGGCCCACCCGGCGCGGCCCGGTATCCGGTGCTCACCTCCTGCTCGCCGGAGAGCGCCGCGAGCACCTTGGCGTGCGCGGCCAGCAGCACCGCGGCCCACGGCACTCCCAGTTCGCCGGCGCTCCGGTGCACCGCGCTCGCCAGTTCGTCCGGAACCGCCACCTCCAACTCGGCGACACCTGGCGCCGGTTGGACGCTCCACCGCGGGATGGCGGTGAACCCGCCGGCGGCGAGCACCTTCCGCCAGAACTCCCGGTCGTCGTCGGTCACTTCACTCGTCGAGTCACTCATCGAGCCTCCCCTGCTCGCCCCTGCCCGGCCGCCGCCCCCCCCCGGCCGGGGGCGGGCGGCGGTACGGCGCTGGTACGGATCGCGCGGGCCAAAGACCGGCCCCGCGGTGGATGCGTGCGGCGCGTTCACCGTGGCGCGCCCTCGGCGACCGCCGCACCACCGACCGCCGGCTGCTTCGCCAGCACCTGCCGGCCGGCGGACGCGGCAAGGGTCGCGGCGGGGCCGGTGCGGGGCGCCACCTGCTGGGGCCCGCCGCGCAGCTCGGCGGCCGGATTGCCGCCCCACCGGGCGCCCCGCGGCACCTCCTCGCCCTTCATCAGGAAGGAGTCGGCGGCCAGCGTGGCGCCGTCGCCCATGGTCACGCCGTAGTGGACCAGCGCCCCGACCCCCACCGTGCAGCCGGCGCCCACCGAACTGTGGTCGGACTTGAACGTGCCGTCCTCCTGCGAGTGGCACTGGATGGCACAGCCGATGTTGAGCGTGCAGTCGTCCCCGATGCTGGCGAGGGTGCGTTCCGAAAGGTCACAGCCGTCGTCGAAGACCCGGCGCCCGATCCGCACCCCGAGCAGCCGCCACAGCAGATTCTTGAACGGGGTCCCGTTGAGCACCTGGAGATGGGCGTACGGCACCTTCCACAGCCGCTCGTGGTGCCAGAAGTACGGGTCGTAGATGGAGCACACCTTCGGCTGGAGCGGCTTGAAGCGCGTCATGCAGCGCTCCACCAGGACGTAGTACAGGGCCGTGAACACCATCATGGAGAGCATCAGCACCACCTCCATCAACTGCCCCACCGCGTCGTATCGGCCCACGGTCGCCAGGCTGAGCAGGGTGATGACGAAGAAGTGCAGCCACCGGATGGCCAGGACCACACCCATCGTGCGGAGGTTGTAGCGGTTCTTCGCGGACAGGCTGCGGCGCAACCCGTCCCCGGTGCGCAGGTGGTCGAAGCGGGTGTCGCGCTCCACCGTCCGCGGGATCTCGAAGCTGGGCGAGCCGAGCAACCCGGTCCCCTCCCGCACCGGACCGTCCAGCGGCACCATCACCTTCGTCGCGAGCAGACAGTTGTCGCCGGTCCGGCCGCCGGGCGGGTACGCGATGTGGTTGCCGAGGAAGCTGGACTTCCCGATCGAGGTGCGGCCGAGTCGGAAGGAGGTGGCGGAGACCTCGGAGTTGATCACCGAAAGCCCGTCGGCGACCATCGTGCCGCTGCCGACGGAGCTCAGGAACGGGTTCTCCTGCTGCACCCCGACCCCGAAGTTCGAACCCGTCTGCTCGACCCTGGACAGGTCGTACCCGAGCGCCTGGAGATAGTGCACGATGTACGAGCTGTCGCCGAAGAGCCACAGGTAGAACTTGGCGTTCGTCATCCGCTCGATGGCCCGGTGCAGCGAGTAGTGGAAGCCGTACAGCGGATAGACCCGGCCGGTGCGCAGCGCCAGGTTCAGCAGCCGCGGCACGGTGAACAGCAGGAGCGGGCCGAGCACGAGGAGCCCGGCGAACAGGGCGAGCGAGAGGATGAGCCCCTCCGCGTAGAACGCCGCCGACGTCACCGCCTCCGGGCCCGTGTCGTGCCCACCGGCCAGCGTCCGCGCCCGGCCCAGCAGCCACTCCGTGACCGCCATCCCCAGCGGCACCGCCACCAGGCACGCCTTGAGCGGCCCGCCCATGCCGTAGGCGAGTCGGCGCAGCGTGCCGCACGGGGTCGCCTCGACGGTCACGTAGTCGATGTCGGTGCGCTGTGCCGGCGAGCCGTGCCAGTGCTGACCGCTGGGCACGGCCGTGCCGCTGTGCAGCGCGGAGGCGTGCCCGAGCTGCGCGCCGTCCCCGATCGACGTCCGGATGTCGAGCACGGTGCGTTCGCCGATGAACACGTCACGGCCGATGGTGACCGGTCCGGTCTGGATCTGTCCGGCGTGCGCCCGGTAGCAGAGCAGGAACGCTTCCTTACGGATCACGGTGCCGGCGCCGATGGTCAGCAGATCGGCGCAGACCGGGACCCGGCGGGAGAGGATCGTGACGTGCTTGCCGACCTTCGCGCCGAGCGCCCGCAGGTAGAGCACGTACACCGGGCTGCCGACGAACAGCGCCATCGGACTGGTGAGGACGAGCGCCTTGACCACCCAGAAGCGCAGGTAGGCCAGGCTCCAGACGGGGAATTCGCGGGCGGTCCAGCGGCCGATCAGCAGCCATTTGGCGACGATCGGCAGCGCGCAGAGGCCGGCGAAGTTGGCGCACCCGAAGACCACGGCCCGCTCGTAGCTCTCGACCGGGCCCGACGCCCCGGAAACCCATCGGTAGCCCCGCAGCAGGACGAGCGTCATCAGGTAGGAGTAGCCGAGGAAGAAGAGCAGTTGGAGCGCCCCGCACAGCACGAAACGCGCGGTGCTGCCCGGCGGGGCGGGGGCCGCCTGCGGAGGCGGGGTCGGAGGACCTGCGGGAGCGGGCGCGATGGCCGCGAGCTCCTTCGCCAGGCCGCGGACGGTCGGGTTCTTGTAGATGTCCTTCATCGACGCAGAGGGAAGATCGGGCCGCTTCCTGACGCGCGCACAGAAGTGCGCCATCACCAGCGAGTCCGCACCGAGATCGTCGAAGAAGTGGCTGTCGAGCGGCACGTGCTCGGTCTGCACGACCTCGGCCAGCAACTCGGCGAAGACCTCGGCCAATTCATTCTCAGGCCCCGCACATTCCTGTGCGCTTCCTGTGCCTTCCGCCGCATCACCGCTCGCTGATTGAGCAGGTTCTCGCGCCACGTGAACTCCCTGAGAGTCAGACGCCACTGACTGGTGGCACAACGCAGTACATGAAGCCGCTTCGCTCTTCCGCGCCTTCATCCGATGAGATCGAAAAGCCCACGGCGTAACGCCGAGCGCGGGTGGTCGGGGATCTTCCGCAACTCGTCACGGCACCCGAAACTGGCCTACCAACACGCACGCTGACCTCGTGTTTTTGCGCCCCCAGATACTGTTGTGATCGTTTATTCGGCGCTACCGGTTCCGTTCCACAGGGGAGACGGTGACCAGATGGTCCGCCGAAACGTCCGCATCCTCGGAAGTGGCTGCGATGCACATTGCGCTATGCCCGGAAAACCCCTTTCCGGACGTCGGGATGATCGCCTTCCGGGGCTCAACAATGCAGGTCGCGGGGGTGCCAAAGAGCACCGCTGCCGGACCGGGGGCGAGCGTGGCCGTACGGGACCACACTCCAATTCCCCTCCGCGAGCCAGAACCATAAAGCACCGTTGAGGCGCCGGCAAGGTGTCGCTTTGCTTGCCAATGGCTTAACTAGCCACGGTGCAGATGACTTAGTCATTTGCGAGGGATCGGATACTCAAGTGTGCGACTTTCGCATGAGATCCGCGAACATGCTTCGTTCTATCCCATGCCATGCCCCGACGGTATAGCTGGCGTAGCTAAGGCGCCGGGCGAAGTGCACGGCAGTGCCGGACGGGGGCGCTGTCAATCCCGGGTGCCGACGTGACGATTCGGCGCAATGGAATCGGAATGCGATATACCGTACCGGTAAACCCGCAGGTCGCAGTCGACGCACCGGCACCGCACGCCATCGCCACCACGGCCAGCGGCCGGGGGCGTTGCATGCATTTAGCAGTCATATCCACTGCATCAGCCTTTTGCGTTGGAAAGCGCCTCGAATAGAGATGGCGGAGGGTACGGCCATACAGCATGGTCACGTTATGGTCAGGGTCCCGGAGCCAAGTTCGTCGCCCTTACCTTGCGAGACCGAAAATCGGGGGGATGGGTTCCCTTCTTCGCACACCGATCGCACAACGGGCAGCGGTCGCACCCAATGAACCGATATGGCCTGGGGTTTGGGGCCAAAGGGAACCCATGGGTGGAAGTGGTGTCTCGGGCGGGAGGACCGCTGAGTGGCGTAGGAGGTGGGGGTGGGCCGGGGGGAGGGGGACGGGAGGGTGTGCGCGCCGATCGCGCGTGGATTTTGGCGCTGAGTGCACGCGGATCTCGTACGGGGTGCACGCGGATCTTGTACGGGGTGCACGCGGACCTCGTACGGGATGTACGCGGATCTCGTACGGGGTGCACGCGGAACTGGTACCGCATGGGCGCGGATCTCGCGCCGATCCCGCACCGGTCGGGCGTGGCTGGGGCAAACGTAAGGGCCCGCCACCCGGTTGTCCCGGGGGCGGGCTCTCTACGCGATCGGCCGCCCACGCCGGGCGGATGGCGCCGCACCAGCGCACTGATGCGTTGGCGGGTCGATGGGTCGATGGGTCGATGGGGCGGTGCGCTGGCGCGCCGGTGTGCTAACCCTGCGCGTCCGGCTGCCACTCGTGCGCGAGGAGGCCAAGCAGTACCTGGTTCATGAACGTGCCCATCACCCAGGCCGAGGAGCGCAACTCTCCCTCGCGGACGAAACCGTTGCGCTCGGCGGCGCGCAACATCGCGACGTTGTCGGTCAACGTCTCGACCTGGAGGCGCTGGAGTCCGCGCACGACGAAGCCGTAGTGGCAGAGCACCGCCACCACGTCGGTGCTGTACCCCTTGCCGCGGGCGGCCGGCAGCAAGCCGAGCCCGACGTGGGCCGACCGGTTGTGGACGTCGATCCCCCACAGCGCCGCCGTACCCACCAGCGCGCCGCCGTCCAACTCGACCACGGAGAAGTGGTCGACGTGCTGCCTGGTGTCATCCACCACGAACTGCCCGTTGGCCGACCCCGGCGCGATCGGCCGCCACGGCGTCCCCAGGGCCCGCGCCTGCCCGGGCACGTCCTCGTACAGCTCCGCGTACAGAACCGGAATGTCCTCGTCGTGCCGGGCCCTCAGCCCGACCCTACCGCCGCTCAGCATGGACGATGTCTATCCGCTCGGGCCATGAACGGGCAATCGAATATGCGATGTGGAACGGGCGGGGCGGCGAGAGCGGCCGATCGCCAGCGGCCCCGAAGCTACCGTGCAGCCATGACCGACGAACCTCTCACCGGCCGCACCGTCCGCCTCATCCCGCTCTCCCTCGACCACGCGGAAGCACTGTTCCCCTCCGCATCGGACCCCGACGTCTGGCGGTGGATGCCGCGGACCCGCCCCGAGTCCCTGGCGGAGATGCGGACGATGATCGGCCAGTTTCTGGCGGACCCGGACCGCAGGTGCTTCGCGGTCCAGCGGCTGACCGGGGAGCAGGTGATCGGATCGACCAGCCTGTACGAGATCGACCTCACGGAGGGCCGAGCCGAGATCGGTGCGACGTGGTTCGACCGCTCCTGTTGGGGCGGCCCCTACAACGCCGAGTCCAAGCTACTCCTCTTCGGCCACGCCTTCGGCGCCCTCGGCCTCTCCCGCATCGCCTTGCGCACCGACAACCTCAACATACGGTCCCAACAGGCGCTGACACGGCTGGGCCTGAGCTATGAAGGAACGCTGCGCAGCCACATGGTGCGCCAGGACGGCACGCGCCGCGACTCGCTGTACTACAGCCTGCTGGCGAGCGAGTGGCCCGCCGTACGCGACGAACTGATCGCCCGAGTCACGGCGAAGAGCGCCGACTGAGCGCACCGGCCGGGCGCGCCCAGCACCCTCGTGTGGCGTATCCAACTCCCTTTCTGTGCAAGCAAATTCAGTGCTTGCTGGTAGTCGAGGGGAGGGCGGTTACGGGCTGCGCCGTAGTGGCTTGTTGATCGATGCACATCTGCTCGATCCCCGGTGCGCCCGGCCACCGCCACACCCCACCACCCCGCCCCACCACCCGGCACCTCAGCCGCGCCACCCCACCTCTCAGCCACACCCCACCCCTCAACTCCCCTCCACCGCGCCGCACATCCCACACACCACCCCCGCCAACCTCTCCGCCAGGCCCCATGGGTCGCGGCGGAGGAGGAAGAGCCAGGACATGACCGTGCCGCCCAGTACGGCGTGCACCAGGTCGATGTCGGGGAGCGCGGTCAACTCGCCGCGGGCCAGGGCGCGTTCGAGTAGTTGGGTGATGATCGCTCGCTGGGATTCGATGAAGGCCGGGGTGAACCGGTCGACGAGGGTCGGGTCGTTGGCCGTCTCGGCCAGCAGGTTGAGGACCACGCCAGATCCCGCCGGGTCCGCCAACTGGCCCACGATGACCTCCGCCAGCGCGGTCAGGTCGCCGCGGAGGGAGCCGGTGTCGGGCGGCGCCTGGATGGACGCGTCGTGTACGAGCGCCGCGAACAGCATCTCCTGCTTCGTGGCGTGCCGTCGGTAGATCGCTGCCTTTCCGACGCCTGCGCGGGTGGCCACCGCGTCCACCGTCACCCGTGCGTAGCCCACCTCCGCCAGGAGTTCGCGGGCGGCTGCCCTGATGGCCAGATCTACGCGGTTCTCACGGGGGCGGCCGGTTGGTTGCGCTGCTCTCTCCACTGTGCCAGCATACGACACCACGAGTTCCGAAACTCGCCGTTCCGTAACTCGTTAGCCCTGGTGAACGTCGTACGAGGAGCGTCATGCGCCGTCTGAAAAGGGGTTGTTGCCATGCCTGGCAGGGCAGCGCCCCGTGTCCTCCCGGTCGCCTCCCCCGCGTCGGCGGGACGCAACGGTGTGTGGCTGAATGTGTGACTCACCTGTACCCCCGGTTACGGGTGGGTCGTCCTCGCGCCGTTCGCCGACTGCTGCCCCGCGTCCTGCCTGGTGCGGGGCGGGGCGGTAGCGGGCGGTGGCTGCACGGGGCGCGGCGAGGGATCGCCCGTCCCGTGCAGTAGGCCGGGGCCGGTCGGCGGAGGCGTCATCGCCAGGGGCGCCGTTCGCCGGCCGGCATCCGATGGAGGTCCGTCGCAGCCTGTGCGGTGCCACGGATTCTCCTGATGAGTGGTGGGCGTCGATTCCACGATTCCAGGACCGGATACCGACCCCATTCGTACGTCCTCAAGCGCCACTTCGGCGCGCTATTCGAATTCCTCGCTAGGGAGAACTTCGTCATGGGACGATTCACCAAGACCCTCGCCGTGCTCGGCGCCGCCTCCGCGGCCTTCATCAGCTTCGGTTCCACACCCGCTTCTGCGGCGGCCAAGGACGGCGCCTGGATGGATGTGCGGCCCGAGTTCACCAAGAACTGCGGTCACACCACGGCCATTCTGTACGCGAACTTCTGGGGGCAGTCCTGCATCGTGGACAACGGGAAGGGATACGCCCAGGCCGTACTCATCCTGTCCAACCAGACCGATACCGCAGTGACGTCTGACAACTACGCGTGGTCCGACGCGCTTTACGGCTCGTACTCGGCCTGCCCCACCAGAACCATAACGCCCGGAAAGCAGATCGCCTGTGTGAGCCCGACGGAATTCGTGGGCCGCGGTCGGGCGCTCAAGCTGCACCACACCACCTATGCGGGCGCCCGCGTCGACTACACCTCCGACTACTACTACGCCATGAAGTAATCGACCGAGATACCCGGGTGAAACAGGCGACGGGGTTGCGGGCGCGACGGTGCGCCGTCGCGTACGTCAGCGTCCCGGCGTGATCGGCCCGCCGGCCGGAGTCCCCCTACCCGGCCGGGGGGGGGGGGGGCCCCCCCCCGCCCGGTGGCTTTTAAACATCTGACGCGGCCGCCGATACTCCATGTGTTGATCTCGGTGGTGGCCGGATCATTAAAAAAA